>NZ_AUGI01000035.1 GCF_000422585.1 Hugenholtzia roseola DSM 9546 | reverse complement strand
TTGTATCTACCTTTGCAGCACCTTACAAGTGTAAGATGTTTTCTTATTCCAAATCCTTAAATTCAGACAAACATGAGAATCTCAAATCTCAAATCCAGGGCATTAGTTTAATGTTCTTCTTTGCACTTATTTTTGTGAGTTGCTCGCCAGAAGAAATTACATTGCCTTCAAATGTAGAAAAGAGCCTTCGCCAAGAAGATGTTTTTCTTTCTCCGCAGGGTTGGCTTGTCTTCAAAGATGACTCTACATTTTTAAACATAGTTGAGAAATTGCATCAAACCCCTCGAACAGAAATCGAGGCTTGGGAAAAATCCATAGGCTTTACGTCCTTGAATAGCATCTATGAGCAAGCCATAGACGAGCAAGAAAGCTATTGCGCCCAATTTGAGCAAGCAAGCCCCGAACAAATCAGAGAGCTAATTGCCTCTAATAAAATTCACGCACCCTTTGTAGAAACACATAAAGAGCTTTTTTCTTTCAATGACGATAAAACTTTTGATATGAATATAGTGCTTCCTTTTTTCAAATATGGCAAAGTTCTTAATACAAGCAACTTGGTGCAGGTAGGAAAAGAAATAAGAATGTACCATCAAGATATGTATAAGGTACTTATTGATGGCGACCTTGCTAAAATTGGCTTACTTGTCAGTGCCACAGAAACAGATGAAGAAAAGGGAATTTTTGTGAATAAAGTAATTAAATACTCTGAGTACAGAACAGGGCGCGTTCAGTTAGACTGCCAAGATACATCTAATGGAAATAATGTAGGTAGTGAGAAGGTAGAAGGTAAAGGAAATCCCTTTTACTCTCAATACTACTCGGTTAATAACTTTCCCTATATGTTTCATTATAGAGGGGTTTATGTTAGTGCTGTCAATAAAATAAAGTCACCTATTATTGGGTGGAATAAGAAAAGAACAACGGCACTAAGAGCGTTTGGACAAGTCAGAGTTCGCGATTTAATTCTAAATCAAACTAATACCCTCACATTTAATTATGGTACAAACGGTATGCTAAAAAGTGAGATTTATAGTGAAATATACAGTCTTTCTTCCGCAGGTTGGTTCAACTATCAATTGATACTTGCAGAGGGCGAGTACACTGTTCAAGGTCGTGGCAATACTTCTTGTACCCAGTCATTTTAGTATTAACCATACAAAAACAGTTGATATGAAAAAGACTATTTTCTATATTTTCACATTATTTTTTGTTTTTAAAGTTCCATTATTGGCTCAAAAACTTTCGCTTTCACTTGAAGTAGGCAGCCAATGGGGAATTACACACAATCGTCCAATAGGTGAAAATAAGGTTTTTTACCTGCCTCCCACTAATGGAATCTACTGGGGTGCAAAGGTCGAGTACGTCGATTCACGCGATAGGTTTTTCGCAATAACAGGCATTAATAGAGGAACTTATAGAGTTACCTATAAACTTGGTGCAAATAAACTTAGGGACGGAACACCATTTGACTTTGCCAATGTCTGGGTTATTCCTATAGGCATTGGCAAAAATCTATGGCTCATTCCCTCGAAACTTACTCTCAAGCCTATGGTGGGATTCTCTTTAATGAAAAAAGACAAAAATGCTTTTGGGTTGGCATATCGTGAAGACGGCTGGGGGGCAAATGGCAGTGTTACCTCTATTGATTTGATTTTCAAACCTTTTCGTGCGACACATGACTCAAGTGGGGCAATTCCACCTGAACAAAGAGGAAATCACTCCGTTGGTATAGAAGTAGGCTGTGCCTTGGAGTACTATCTAAAAAAGCGTTTTTCAATTGTCCTATCGACAAACTATTTGAAGGGTTTGCGAGAGATGGCTACTGGAAGAACAACGTACATACCAGATAACGGCACTATCTCTATAAACGCAGAGCAGATACATTATTTGGATAGGATAAATCTTATCTTTTGCATAAAATATGCTATCCTTGATAAATAAACTCCTCATTATTCTAAAAATGAAACACCCTACCTACCGCAGGTGGGGTGTTTTCATGTAAGTTTTTCGTAAGAAAGCTAAAATAGCTATTGCCTTTTCTTTTAGAAATGCAAATCTTTTACTTTCGCCTATGGGATACCATTGAGCGGAGTAAAATGTACCTTTTTTTTAATATCAGAATAATATACTGAAAAAATGCAAAATAGCGATAATAAATCGCGAAAGACCCTTGTTTTTGAGCCTTAAAATAATAAAGAAATGCTTTTAAGCCTTAGAAAACAAAAAATAGCTTTTGCTTTTATGCCCCAAAATTGTATCATTTTAAGAAAAAAATAAGGCAAACATTTGGATATTCATTTTTTTGTATCTACCTTTGCAGCACCTTACAAGTGTAAGATGTTTTCTTATTCCAAATCCTTAAATTCAGACAAACATGAGAATCTCAAATCTCAAATCTCAAATCCAGGGCATTAGCTTGATGCTCCTTCTCTCATTTCTTCTTGTGAGCTGCTCACCAGAAGAAGCAAACGACGAGATAACTCAAATAGGATTAGAAAACAAAAGGGTAAGCCTTGTGATGCTTAAAAGCAAGCATGAAATCAAAGAAGAGTATTCTAAACTATCTTTTAGTGAAAAAAAAGCTGTTTGGATAAATAAAATTAAGCAAGTTGAAAACAGAAATTTATCTGAAAGGCATAATACTCTGTTATTAGAGCTAATAGACTTGTTAGGCACTGCAAAACAAGATACAGATTGGCATAGCAAAGAGGTAGAGACAGTTATTGTTTCTTTGTTAAAAATAACGCCTAAAAATGATTTTATACAAATGTTTATGTCATTAGATGATTACAATGAAAGTTTTGATACTAATAAAGTTGAATATGATGTTCAATTTTTGACAGGTATACAAAAAGAATTTGAGCAGGTGAGAGAGAACAGCACCAATAGTCAAAAGGCGCAAGCTGCACAAGGAGGACTCATGAATTGTGATTGTAAATGGACGTGCGGTTGGACAGGTGCTGATACACATACAAACTGTAAGCCTACAAAAGACGGCTGTGGGCTACTCTGGATGTCCCCTTGCACAGAAACAGACTTTCCACGCTAATTTAAATACGAAAATATTTAGAGTTTAGTGTGTTTTTAAACAGACTAAACTCTAAATAAAATTTAACACTACCACATGAAATCCACTCGCAACTATCTATTTTTGCTGCTCTACTCTCTTTCGCTTATTCCGATTTGGGGCTATACGATGCTTAGTGCGTCGGAAAACACAAATGAGTTTTCGGCTTTTTTGGGCTACGCTTTTACTGTCTATACACTTTATTTACTCAAAAAAACAGAAACCTACCAGCAAGCACGCTACGCCTACCTTTGGGTGATGGTCGGTCCCGTTTTGTATATGATAGTAGGCTTTACGGCACAGCCTTGGCAGGCTTTGTTAGTAAATAAAATAACATTTGCTTTTCTTCTTACTGCTATCGTTTTGGCTTTTAGAAATATAGAGTTGAAAAGTACAGGCGTTGTTTTGCTTTTTGCTTGTTATTTCTATCCGTATCATATAGACGGCTATCAACCTATCCCCTATCTTAGTGCTTTGGATAAAATAGAAATCAATAAGCGCAATCTAAACGAAGACCTCAATCTTAGCGATTTTGCCTTTCTTGATGCGCGTTTGGATACGATAAAACTGCCCTTAGAAAAGCCCCTTTTGATAGAAACATGGAACGAAACCTGCCGTCCTTGCATTGCTTCCATCATGGATTTAGAGCCATTTATAGAAAATTTGGACTTGAAGCATGTTTATCTTTATGAGGCTTTGGGTGAAACGCGCTTAAAACCTGAAAAGATTTTGCAGTTTAAATTCATAAAAAATAAAGATAAAATTTTCATAGATGCCAACGACCATTTTCTGGAAGAATTGGGCATGAAATCGTATCCTTATTTCCTGATGTTTGACAAGAATGGCAAACTTGTAGATTATTTTGCAGGCTACGCCCCTCCTTTTAAAGATTATTTTCAGGAACGGATTGTGGAAATGTACCAAAAGGCAAACGCAGCAAAGTAACTTCCATGAAGGCTTAGAGATAAACTCATACACCCTACCTACCGCAGGTGGGGTGTTTTCATGTAAGTTTTTCGTAAGAAAGCTAAAATAGCTATTGTCTTTTCTTTTGGAAATGCAAATCTTTTACTTTCGCCTATGGGATACCATTGAGCGGAGTAGAATGTACCATTTTTTTTAATATCAGAATAATATACTGAAAAAATGCAAAATAGCGATAATAAATCGCGAAAAACCCTTGTTTTTGAGCCTTAAAATAATAAAGAAATGCTTTTAAGCCTTAGAAAACAAAAAATAGCTTTTACTTTTCTGCCCCAAAATTGTATCATTCTAAGAAAAAAATAAGGCAAACATTTGGACATTCATTTCTTTTGTATGTACCTTTGCAGCGTTTTGAAAATTTGAAGCGTTTTATCTCTTTAAAACCAAACGCCCATAAATTTATCACGCTACTACCTATGATAAAGTCATAGGTAGTAGCTAAAATCCCAATAATATTCATTTATGAAATATCTCTATGTGCTACTACTTTGGGTCTTTATTCTGCCCTTAGCAGCGCAAATTACGAGGTCTTCGCTTTATATCAAGCCTATTATCGGTTGGGAAGAGGGTTTTTGGCAGCACATCAAAGAGCCTACTCCGCACCCTGCTTTGCAGCGAGATAGCTATAATTATGCTGCTAGAGTTCCAACCTTTGGTTTAGAGCTTGGCTATCAAATAGATAGCATTTATCAGGTCAGTATGGGTATTTATCAGGGAGTGGGGCGTGAAGGATATGGCTTCCATATTCCACCAGAACGATTTACTGTTGGCTACCGTAATCCTGTAGAACATTACTACATAGCAGGAGAGGCGCGTTTGTGGAAATCTTCTCGCAGGGTAATGCAGACTAATCTGTTCCAACTTTCCGCTCTTTTTGGGGCTTCGCTCTGTCGCCGTCAGCCCAAAGTAGAAGATACCGATACAGAGATGGGGCTAAATTGGCTTTTTTATACAGAAGTGGTGGAAAAGCGTTGGGGTGCAGCCTTGCATGCAGGTCTGACGTTCCGTTTGCTGACTGAAAAAACACAGCAAGAGATGCTCGGCATTTCGCTTATCTTTCGTCAGGGTCTGAATCGCATCTATCGCAATAACTATGTGCTGACGGATTTTACTACTAATCAGACCTACCAAACTTATAGCTACACACGTGGCACAACTATTTCTCTACAACTTTCTTATCCTATTCGCTTTATTAAATTCAAAAAATAATTTTATGAAAAAAATTGCATTTGCATTTCTTCTTTTCTTTTCAATGCTTCCTGCAATTCAAGCCCAAAATTGGAGCATAGGGGCAGAATTAGGCATTATTCGCTCATACGCCTCTGCCGAAAGTCAAGGTGATGTTCTCAAAACACCCGGGCGCAATAGCGGTCAGTTCGGGCTTCGTGCTACCTATCATTTTGCCAACGATATGTTTGGTAGGATAGGTTTTATTAAAGCGCATTACAACTACGTACAAGGTTTTGAAGTAGGTGCGGATAAATACTATAGAGATGCCTTTAATCCGCTTCGTTTTGGTGGTTCTTCACGTCTGTATGCTCCTATTTTTGTTCCCTTAGAAGTGGGAAAACGTTTTTGGTTGAAAGAAAATATCTTTGCGCTTTCGCCCTATGCAGGCGCAACTTTTCAATATAACCGCTACCAAGGAATTCCTTATAGTGGGCAGAACCCACGCACTGTCAATGGAGAAAGTTTTTTAGAAACGCATCAGGCGAGTATTATTAGCAAAACAAACATTGCGTTGCAGGCAGGTGTAGGTTTAGAGGCTTATTTTTGGCAACGTTTCTGTTTTTCGCTTAACTACGAATATATGAAAGGTTTGGTGCAGCAAAGCGAAGGTTTTGGCAATTATAGCATCAATGGCGAAGTCTTGGGCAGTGGCACTACTAAATCTTACGGCGATAAAATGGCGTTGATTTTTAGCTTGCGCTATGATTTGACTAAACCTAAAAAGTAAGAGAACTTTTCGAACACAGATTGAACGGATTAAACAGGTTTTAAACGGATTTTAAAGGCAAAACCGCGCCAAACCGTAAAATCTGCAAAATCTGTGTTTCTTTTTTCGAATAAAGAGGACGGCAGTTAAAACTAAAAAAGTTATAGTCGTCTTTTTCTTAGAATGACCCAAATCACGAGGGGTGCGCCCAAAAGTGCCGTTACGATATTGATAGGTAGGGTTTGTTCGGGTAAAATGAAGGTGGCAAAAATATCACAACCCAAGACCAGCATTGCCCCAATGAGGGCTACGGTAGGAATGAGGTAGCGGTGTTGGGAGGTAGAAAGGAGCAATTTGGCTAAATGCGGCACCGCAATTCCGATAAAACTAATAGGACCACAAAACGCCGTAATACAACCTGCCAGCAAACTATTGATAAGAATAATCGCCAATCGCGTGCGCTTGATACCCATGCCCATACTTTCGGCGTAGGCTTCGCCCAGAAGGAGGGCATCTAAGGGCTTGTGAATCAGCCAAGCCAAACAGAGTCCGATTCCGATAAGGGGAGCTAAAATGCCCAACTTTTCCCAAGTGAGATGCCCCAAACTACCCCAAGTCCAGACCAAATAAGACTTAATTTTGTCGGCTTCGGCTACATATTGTAAAATACTGACGAGAGCCGAAGTCATGCTACCAAACATCAGACCCACAATGAGCAGTGCCATATTGTTTTGTACGCGCAAAGAAGCAAGCATCATGAGCATCAACACTAAGGCAGCCCCAATAAAGGCAGCCCCCACCATGAGCCAATCTTGATAAGGCAGGTCTGAAAGTTGGGCAAAAAAAGCAGAAAAAATGCCGTTTCCCACCACAAAAAGCATCAGCAGTGCCACACCCAGACTTGCGCCCGAACTAATCCCCAAGACAAAGGGTCCTGCCAAAGGGTTGCGGAAAAAAGTCTGCATCTGCAAGCCACTCACCGAAAGGGCAGCCCCTGCCAATACTGCGGTAATGGCTTTGGGTAGGCGAAAGTCTTTTAAAATTGTCCAATGATAATGCGATTCTGCCACTGCCTCGGAAAAGATAGCAGCCTTCAAAGCCTGCCAAAAGAGATGCACCACTTCTACATAGGGTATCGCTACCGTTCCAACGGAAAGGTCGATGCCAAAAAGTAAGACACAGCCTACAAACAAACAGGCAGACAAGCCCCAAAAGGAAAATTTCACAACTTTCAAACAATAAAAGGCGTTGTTACAACGATAGAAGCCTTAAATGCACCCCACCCCAAATCCCTCCCCCAAAGGGAGGGGCTTTGATATGGTATCATTTTTTTTGCATAAATGCAAAAAAAATGATTTGGTTTTCGAACCCTCCCCTATGGGGGGAGGGCAGGGCGCAGTGATGTTAAATTCTAAAAAACAGGTTCAAATGTAGGGACAAGGCATTGCCTTGTCCGCAGCAAGATTGAAATAAAATAGGGTTTTCAGACCTAAAAATAGGGTTTAAGTCCAAATTTTATTTCGTTTCTAATTTGACAAAACAAGGCTTTTCGCAGAACTTAACATTACTGGGGCAGGGCGGGGGTTCAGCAGATTTGCGCGAAACACAAAACCCCGTTTTTTGACATTCTGACCGTTGTAACAACATTTAATAAGACAAAATATTTTATATTTTTTACAAAACTATGGCATCAGTTTTTCTTTCAAAAGAGCCGCATATCTTTTCACAACCGCCTTGTTCACTTCCTTTTCAGGCTCTAAGTGCAAAAGTTTGGAGTAGCCTGTATGGTGCAAAATGATACGCTCGCTTTCTGCATTGCGCTCGCCATTGAAAACGATACCTTTGACGGATAAACCGCGCCTTTTGAGTTCGGCGGCAGAGAGTAAGGTATGATTGATGCTGCCCAGATAGAGATTGGCAACTAAAATAATATCCGCTTCAAATTTTATAGCTAAATCAATTACAAAGTGTGTATCGTTTAAGGGTACTAATATGCCCCCTGCACCTTCTATCACGATTGTATCTTGAAAAAAGGGCATTTCTATTTGTGCCAAGTCTATTTTTTTCCCTTCAAGGGCGGCGGCGGCATGCGGAGAAAGGGGTTGATGGAGTTGGTAGGCTTCTTTGAAGACTTTGCTTTTGGGGTTGGAAAGCAATTTGATGATTTGGCTACTATCGGTGGGGCTACCCGATTGGATAGGTTTCCAATAATCTGCCTGCAATGCCTCTGTGAGGATAGCCGAAAAGAATGTTTTTCCGCTATCCGTTCCTATGGCGGTAACGAAGTATCGCTTTTTCATGGTTTTTTGGGTTTTATGCTGCAAAGGGAAACATCTGCGGCTACCTATTGATAGTCAAAACCGCTTTTTTGTAGTCTTGAAACACTTGTAGGCTATCTTCGAGGGCAACTTCCACTTCTAAGATTTTGGGGACTTTGCTCTTTTTGAAGAAATCGGGTAGGGCTTCAGCCAATTCTGCCTCTGTTTTCACTCTTTCGTATTCAAAACCGTATTCTTTGGCGGCTTTTTTGGCGTTTAAGGGCTGCTTTCCTACGAAAAAGTTATCACATTCGGGCTGTGCGCCTGCCTCGACGAGTTTGAAGATGCCAGAGCCATGATTATTTAAGACCAAAAGGCGCAAGTTTTTGGGCAAGTGTTCGTGCCAAAAAGCATTTCTATCATAGAAAAAACTCACATCACCGATAAGCAAGACATGCAGGCGGTCGGGGGCGGCTAAGGCATGCCCCAAGGCAGTGCTATTGCAGCCATCTATACCACTTGTGCCACGATTGGCAAAGACTTCTACCTCTTGTGTCGGGTCGAGGTTGATGAAATTGGCATAACGCACAGGCATGCTATTGCCCAGATGCAAGACCGTTGTGTTGGGTAGGGCAGCAAGCAGGGTCTTGACGGCGGAAAATTCCGAAAAGAGTGGCTGATGGGCAGGGTCTAAATAGCGTGTATTGAGGTCGGCAATTTCTGCATTAAGCGCGTACCAGTTATCTAAAAAGAAGGAATTTCTATATGTTTCGGCAAATTTGCGCTGCTTTGCCAATACTTTTTCGAAAAAAGCCAGCGGCGTGAGGCGAATAATGCGCGTTAGGGATTGAAAAACGTCGGCTACTTCGCCTTCGGCTTGGATATGCCAATGAGCGGCAGGGCGCATTTTGCGAAGAAAGCGTTTGAGATTTTTAGAAAGCACCGAACCGCCAAAGGTGATAAGCAAGTCGGGTTTCAATTCTGCCCATTCCTGCTCCGCCATCAAAAAGGCATCATGATAGCGAATGGCTTTCTTTACCTGATGACAATTTCCGATAATATCATTCACCAAAGGCACTTCTATCTGATTCAAGACTTCCAAAAGGGCAGCATCTTTTGCACCTTGCCCTGCTACGATAAGTTTGCGGCTTGCATCATTCCAAAGGGCGTAGAGTTCGTTCCAAAGGGCTTCGGGCAAGACGCGCTCGCCACTCCATTCTTCTATGATGCGTACTTGCTTGGCAGGTTTGGTCTGCGATTTGGGATAGAAAGGTTCGCGCAAAGGGACGTTCAGATGCACAGGGGCAGGCGGGTAGGAAGCGGCTAAATTGAGGGCTTCCGAAACTTGACGCTCTATCTGCCACATTGCGTCGGGGTGCGTCTGTTCGGTCGGGAGTTGGAAAAATGCCTTTACGTGCTTGCCGTATAGGTTTTGTTGGAAGATGGTCTGCCCGTCTTGTTGGGCAATCCATTCGGGGGGGCGGTCTGCCGTTAGTATCAGAAGCGGAATTTTCTGAAAAAAGGCTTCCGCTACGGCAGGGGCAAAATTATAGGCTGCTGTTCCCGAAGTACAGACCAAGACTACGGTTTCGCCCAGACTTTGTGCCATGCCTAAGGCGATAAAAGCCGCCGACCGTTCGTCTGAAAAAAGGAACGTTTCTATGTGCTTATGACGCGCAAAGGCTAAGGTAAGCGGTGCAGAGCGTGAGCCAGGGCAAAGCACCGCTTTTGTGATGCCATGTTGGTAGCAAATTTCGGGAATATCGAAGGTAGGTTGGAAAGCGTATGCCATAGCGAGTCTTTTTTAAACCCCAAAGGGTAGTGAAACGCCTGCAAGTTACGAAAAGCCTATCAATATCGATAAAATTCGTCTAAGAAGATAAGCAAAATCGCGACCGCCAAGAAAAAGAAAAACGAATAGCCCACCGATTGTAAAATCCCTGCCTTGAAAGCCTCCTGCGCCAAAGGTAGCTCCATCTTAACGGCTTTTACGATACTCAAAACGAGGGCGAAAATCATTGCCAAAAGCCAAGCTCCTGCCATCAGAAAAAAGCTCCAAAGCCCTAAATCGTGTGGATGGACACTCTTGTAAGGGGACATAAAATAGGCTACGGCAAAACCTATGATGCCATTGAGAGCCGCTACTGAAATAAGTGCGACCAAAACAAAACTAAATTTTTGCATAAAAAGAGGATTTTTTTTGAAAAATAGGCAGAATATATAAAAAAATACGAATAGAAAAGTCTGCCAAAAGGCAGCAGAGGGGCTTTTTTTCGCTTTTCGTACTAAGGCACAATACGGGCAAAATCAGAATTAGACTGCAATATTACAACACAATTCGGATTAAAAAATTGAAATCTCGAAAATTTTTTGTAACTTTGCAGGGTTATTTGTTTTTGGCAACCCAAAAGAAAAAAATATGAGCAACCTACGTGTTCTTTACATAGCAAGCGAAATTACCCCCTTTTTGGATATGTGCGGTGTCGGTGAACATTTGCGTCCGCTGCCCGAAGGTATGCAAAATAAAGGGTTGGAAATCCGAATCATTGTTCCTCGTTTTGGAGTCATCAATGAGCGAAAGAATCGCTTGCATGAGGTGGTTCGGCTCTCGGGTATCAATATCTCGATTGGCGAGGAAGAAAAACCGCTGATAATCAAAGTTGCGTCTATTCCACAAGCCAAGATGCAGGTCTATTTTATTGATAACGAGGATTATTACCAACGCAAACGCCTCTTTACAGATGATGCCGAGCAGCCTTTTGAAGACAACGACGAGCGTGCCATCTTTTTCTGCAAGGGCGCATTGGAAACGGTAAAAAAATTAGGCTGGTCGCCCGATATTGTGCATTGTCATGACTGGTTTGCAGGGGCAGTGCCGATGTATTTGCGCAGTTCCTACAAAAATCACCCCATCTTCAAAGAAACCAAAATCATCTATACTGCCTACGACAACCTTTTTGCACAGACCTTCGACAAGACCACACTCTTAGACAAATTGGCGTGGGACGATTTAGACCAAAACTTAGCAGAGCCGCTTATCGCCAATCCTACCCCCGCAGGATTTGTAGGAGTGGGCGCAAGTTTGGCAGACTTCGTCGTCAAGGCACAGCCTTCACAAGATTTGGACAATGCGTTGCAAAGCATTGCCCAAGACAAGGTATTGAGTGCAAATAGTGAAGAGGAGTCTATTTGCGATTTTTACCACCAACTCTATCAAGAATTGGTAGGCGAAGCCAAAATGGTCTAAAAGACGCTAAAAAAAGGGTCTGAATGAGTAGGGAAAAAGATTTCCCCTACAAATTTGACTATGCACCTTTGCCATCTACTTTGGTAACTACCCCAAAAGCGAAGCCCAGCTTCGCTTTTTTTATGCCTTTTGCTTCTCTAAAAAAGGCGTAAAATTGGGCTTTGTATGATAAAAAGCAGCAAATTAGTGTATTTTTGCGTCTTGAATGGTAGTACCGACCTTTTGTGTAGCCTCGTTGTACTTTCTTATCGCTTTCTTGTTTGCATTTTAGTTGAAATTTTACCTATGAAATTTACGCGCGTTTTTTTTCCTTTCGCTTGGGCGGCTCTTTTTCTTGCGGCAATGAGCCTATTTACAGCCTGTCAAGACCCCGATAGTTTGGGGCTTGAATTAGAAGACCCCTCCGACCTTATCAATACCGTCTATACCGATACCATCACGATAGTGAGCGACATTGTAAAGGTAGATAGCATCAATACGACCAGTGCCAGCACTTCTACGGCTCCCTTTTTGGTAGTGGGGCAGATGGAAAACGAATATTTTGGCAAGTACGAAGCCAAAAGTTATGCTCGTATGATTATTCACGAAAACGACATCGAGTTTGAAACAGCAGGCGAACCCTATTTGCTCGATTCGGTGCTATTGCGCCTCTATGTTAGTTCGGTGCAGGGCGATAGGACAACGCCACACCGTTTGGCAGTGTATCGCAACTTAGAAACGCTTTCACCTGACAGCACCTTTTATCAATTTGATGCCCTGCAAACCGAAATTCAGCCCATTGGTTATGCCACCTTCCCCGACGATTTAGACTCTAACAACGTCCTTAATTTCCGCATGACAGAGGCTTTTGCCAACGAACTCTTTTCGAAGGGGGGCGCAGAGGAACTTACCAATCAGGAAAAGTTTGTAGAATATTTCAAAGGCGTTTCTATCCGTTCAGACGAAGAAACTTCTAATAGCATTGTTTCCTTCGACGCTCGCAATATTTTGAGCTTTTTGGGCGTTTATTACCACTTAGCCTCTTCCGATACCATTCCGCGCGTGCGCAGGATAGCCAATTTTGGGGCGCACTTCTGCAATTTTAGCTCCGATTTGAGCCGCAGTGCCTATTTACAAAATTTGAGTGCTGCCGCTTCTATTCCTACCCAAAGCACCGACAACATTGGCATGATACAAGCAGGAACGGGGATTCTGACGCGCTTGCGTTTTCCTCACCTTACCTCTTTTGGGCGCGACCAGAAAGTGATGATAAACCGCGCCGAACTTGCCTTAGACCCCATTCCCGATTATTTGGGCAATGTGCGCTCTGCACCGCCTTTTCTGTACCTTTATTACGGCAATGCTGGTAGTAGCGACGAACTCTTCGAATTTAGTGCCGTTACGGGGCAGCCCCTTGCGCTTATGTCGGAAACCAATTCGAGCCAACCCTTAGCTTTCAATTACCTTTCGGGCGGACGGGCTTATAGCACGATTCAACTTACCGCCTACATTCAGCGCGTTATAGATGGTGAAATTCCCAATAGCGGACTCATTTTATTCCCTTCGGGTAATACCTATTCGCTTCATTCTGTTATCTTTGGCGATAACAAACGGGCGCAAAATCGCTTGCGTTTGAAGGTTTATTATACGATAGCTCCCTAACATCAACTTCTTTGGGCGGTTTTCGTACAAAAATGCAGGTTTTTGGGTATGATTTGGGTATGAAAAAGCTACCCTTTTTCACAAAACCGCTTCTTCTCTTTTTTATTTCTCTTTCTCTTATTGCTTCGCTATGTGTGGAATTGTCGGATATATTGGAAAACAACAAGCCTATCCTATCATCATCAAAGGCTTGCACCGCTTGGAATATCGCGGCTATGATAGTGCAGGGGTCGCTCTGCTCAATGGGCATCTGAACATTTACAAGAAAAAGGGCAAAGTTTCAGAATTAGAACATTTTATAGCGCAAAAGGACAACACAGGTTCGGTCGGTATCGGACACACCCGCTGGGCTACACATGGCGAACCCAATGATGTCAATGCGCATCCGCATGCGTCTTACAATCAGAAAATCGCCTTGATTCACAATGGCATCATAGAAAACTACGCCGCCATCAAGACCGAATTGCTCAAAAAAGGCTATCAGTTTCAAAGCGAAACCGATACAGAGGTCTTGGTTCATTTTATAGAAGAAATCAGGCAAAATGAGCAGTGTAGCTTGGAAAAAGCCCTACGCTTGGCACTGACCAAAATTGTGGGCGCGTATGCGATTATTGTCATTTCGGAAGAGGAGCCGCGTCAATTATTGGCAGCTCGCAAAGGCAGTCCGCTCGTGATTGGCATTGGAACAGAGGCAGGCGAATATTTTATCGCCTCCGACGCAACGCCTATCATAGAACACACCAAAAATGTAGTGTATCTAAACGACAACGAAATTGCCATCTTAGGCGAATCGGGGCTTCATATCAAAAACCTACAAAATGTAGAAACTACGCCCTATATCCAAACGCTGGACATGGCGTTGGAATCCATCGAGAAGGGGGGCTACGATTATTTTATGCTCAAAGAAATCTATGAGCAGCCTAATTCTATTGCCGATGCCATGCGAGGTAGGCTTATCGCCAAAGATAATTACGTCCGTTTGGGCGGGATTCACCACTACTTACCGCATCTAACCAATGCCAAGCGCATTGTCATTGTAGCCTGTGGCACATCTTGGCATGCAGGGCTTGTCGCTGAATATTTGATTGAGGAATTGGCGCGAATCCCTGTGGAGGTGGAATATGCGTCTGAATTTAGGTATCGCAATCCGATTATCGAAAAGGGTGATGTCGTCATTGCCATTTCGCAGTCGGGCGAAACGGCGGATACCTTAGCGGCGATAGAGTTGGCTAAAAGCAGAGGCGCAATTATTTATGGCATCTGCAATGTAGTAGGCTCTTCGATTGCGCGTGCCACTGACGAGGGCGCGTATATCCATGCAGGTCCCGAAATTGGGGTTGCCAGCACCAAAGCCTTTACCGCACAGGTTACGGTCTTGACCATGTTGGCATTGATGTTGGCGCAGCACCGCCAAACGCTCACCAAAGAGCAGTTTTCTTTTTTGCTGCATGAGCTTGAAAATATCCCACAAAAAGTAAATAAAAGTTTGCGCCTCAATGATTCGGTTTTGGAGATAGCTAAAATTTTTAAGGACGCGCGAAATTTCCTCTACTTGGGGCGTGGCTATAATTTTCCTGTCGCTTTGGAGGGCGCACTCAAACTCAAAGAAATTTCCTACATTCATGCCGAAGGGTATCCTGCCGCCGAAATGAAGCATGGTCCCATTGCGCTCATAGACGAAGAAATGCCTGTCGTTGTCATTGCCACACGTGATAGCTCTTACGATAAAATCATTTCCAACATCAAAGAAGTGAAGGCACGACGCGGCAAAGTCATTGCCGTCGTAACAGAAGGCGATGTCCTGATTCCCGAAATGGTGGATTATGTCATCGAAATTCCACAGACGCATGAAGCCCTCATTCCGCTTTTAGCCGTTGTGCCGCTCCAACTTTTGGCGTACCATGTCGCCATTTTGCGTGGCTGTGATGTAGACCAGCCGCGAAATTTGGCAAAGTCGGTTACGGTGGAATAAAGTAAAAAACAGAACAAACATTTCCTTGTGAGGTGTTTGTTCTCTTTTTTTTCAGAAAGGTGTATTTGGGACTTTTATCGTTGTAAAAACGCTTTAAAATATAAAATTAAAGTCGGCTGCCATTAGAGTCGTAAAAAATGGAGGGGATAAGGTCGTTCCCTATCCCCAAATCTTGTTTTTCTAAAAATCCTCATCTAAGCTAAACCTTGACTTTTCGGGGTCTTGCTTTGTCGTAACGCCTGCCTTTTGATACTCGGCTACGCGCTTTTCAAAGAAGTTGGTTTTACCCTGTAAGCTAATCATTTCCATAAAAGGGAACGGATTTGAAGCACCGTATAACTTCGGTATGCCTAACTCGCCCAAAAGCCTATCCGCAACAAACTCGATGTACTCTTGCATTAAATCCGCGTTCATTCCGATAAGAGCCACAGGCAAAGCGTCTGTTACAAATTCCTTTTCAATCTTGACGGCTTCAGAAATGATTTCTACAATGCGCTCCTTTGGTAGCTTGTTTTGTACATACCGATTGTAAAGCAAGCAAGCGAAGTCGCAATGCAAGCCTTCGTCGCGGCTAATAAGTTCATTTGAAAAGGCTAATCCTGCCATTAAGCCGCGCTTTTTGAGCCAAAAGATAGAGCAGAAAGAGCCGCTAAAAAAGATACCTTCTACTGCGGCAAAGGCTATAAGCCGCTCGGCAAAGTTATCGCTTTCAATCCAACGCAACGCCCATTCGCCTTTCTTTTGTACGCAGGGTATCGTTTCTAAGGCGTTTAAGAGCTTGCTTTTTTGGTTTGGGTCTTTAATTAAAGTATCAATAAGCAAAGAATAAGTTTCACTGTGGATATTTTCCGCCATAATTTGGAAGCCGTAAAAGCACTTCGCCTCTGGGTACTGCACTTCTCTTAGGAAATTGACGGCTAAGTTTTCATTGACGATACCGTCTGACGCTGCAAAGAAGGCTAAGACGTGCGAAATAAAGTGCTTTTCGTCGTCGGTGAGCTTTTCTGCCCAATCGCGCAGGTCGGTGCTAAGGTCGATTTCCTCTGCTGTCCAAAAGGAGGCTTCGGCTTTTTTGTAGAGTTCCCAAATGTCGCTATGCTGAATAGGGAATAGCACAAAGCGATTCGGATTGTCGGTTAATAGAGGTTCGGTAGTCGGATTTTTGGTCATAAGCAAAGTAGGGATTAGCCCTTTTTTAGGGTGAGCTTCGTTTTGAAATAAGATTTTGTGGCAGGCAAATGTTTTCCTATAAGGAATAAAAATGCAACTATTGTGCAGTAGAATTTGAGGAGTTGCCTATTGTTTTTTCAATGAGATAGTCTTGCTTTTGCGTTTGCATGACAGAGAGTTCGGCTAAAAAGCCTGCCAAAAAGAGCTGTACGCCTGTAATGAGCGCGACTAAGCCCCAAAAAAACAGGGGTTGTTCTACTACTTCGCGCGTGTGCCAACCCATAAATTTTTCCAAAGAGAGCCAAAAGGCGATACCCAAACCGCTCATAAAGGAGAGCAAGCCCAAGATGCCAAAAAAGTGCATGGGTTTTTTGCGAAAGCGCGTAATGAAAGTTACGGAAAGCAGGTCTAAAAAACCATTGATAAAACGCTCGATGCCAAATTTGGTAGTGCCGTATTTGCGTGCGCGATGCTGCACTACTTTTTCGCCAATTTTTTTGTAGCCGTTCCATTTTGCCAAAACAGGGATATAACGGTGCATTTCACCATAAAGCTGCAAACTCTTTACCACTTTCCAACGGTAGGCTTTCAAACCGCAATTAAAATCGTGCAAATAAATCCCTGAAAAGGCGCGTGTTACGGCATTGAAAAGTTTGGTGGGTAGCGTTTTGGTTAGGGGGTCGTGCCGCTTTTTTTTCCAACCCGAAATAAGGTCGTATTTCTCTTCTTCTATCAAGCGATATAGGTCGGGAATTTCGTCGGGGCTATCTTGCAAGTCTGCGTCCATGGTAATGACGACACGCCCTTGGGTCGCTTCAAAGCCTGCATCTAAGGCGGCAGATTTGCCGTAATTGCGCGTAAAGCAGATACCGCGAACGGCGGCATTGCGAGCAACTAAGGCTTCTATGATTTCCCATGAGTCGTCGGTACTACCGTCATTGACAAAGATAATTTCATAACTATATTTTCCTTCTTCCATGACGCGCACAATCCAATCGTGCAGTTCGGGTAGCGATTCGGCTTCATTTAGAAGCGGAACAACGATAGAAATATCTAAACAAGGAGCAGACATGGGAAGGGCAGTTTGATGAAAACAAGTAGGATTGAACGAAAAAACAACTTTTGGAAGGGGCTTAGAATCGGTTAGTAACGGCTTGTAAGGTATTGAGCATCAAAGCCGTAACGGTGAGTAAGCCTACGCCCCCCGGTACGGGTGAGATGTAGCTACATTTAGGCGCAACTTCGTCAAATTTTACATCTCCTTTCAAACTAAAACCCGATTTTTTGCTCGCATCAGCTACGCGCGTTGTGCCTACATCTATCACCACTGCGCCTTCTTTTACCATCTCTGCCGTAATAAATTCGGGCTTGCCTAAGGCAGCAATCAAAATATCGGCTTGGCGTGTAATGGCGGCTAAATCTGCTGTGCGGCTGTGCGTAAGCGTTACGGTTGCGTTTCCGATAGGGGCATTTCGCGCCATCAGTACGCTCATGGGTGAGCCTACAATGTGGCTACGTCCTACTACGACACAATGTCTGCCTGCCGTCGGAATTTGGTAGTATTCCAAAAGTTTGAGGATACCCAAAGGCGTAGCAGGCAGGTAGCAAGGCAGCCCTAAAAGCATGCGCCCTACATTTTCGGGGTGAAAGCCATCTACATCTTTTTTGGGGTCTATTGCCAAAAGCACTTTTTCGGCAGAAATATGGGCAGGCAAAGGCAACTGCACAATAAAACCATCGATTTCGGCATTGTGGTTTAGGCTTTCTACCAACGCCAAAAGTTCGGCTTCACTAAGGTCGGCAGGTTTCTGAATCAAAGTGGAATCGTAGCCTACTTCTTGGCAAAAACGCACCTTGCTGGCTACATAGGTCTGGCTTGCGCCATCATCGCCTACCAAAATAGCGGCTAAGTGTGGTGTTTTTTTGCCTTCTTTTTTTAAAATCGCAACTTCTTGTGCAATTTGAGCCTTGATTTGTGCAGAAACAAGTTTGCCGTCGATGAGTTTCATAAAATTGTGAGTAGGAAGGAAAAACGAAAGCGAGCGAAGTTTTCGACTGCAAAGGTAGGACTTTTTAGCCATTATCGACTACTACAAGGCAAACTTTCGCCCCACAATTCACGCCTCTCTATTTTTAGAATTGGTTTATTTTGGTAGCCACTATCAAAATAGGTTTGTTCTCCTTTTGCGTCGTGGCGATAAGAAACGCTTTGCCTCCTTGTTGGAAGCCCAATTTTTTCGCAATTTCGGCAGGCGTGAGGGGGAAATTGCGCACCAAAATATTGGCTTTTTTTTCGGGTATCAAAAGCGAAATTTCTTTTTTGTCTAATTTGCTAAGGTGCTGAATTTCGAAAATGCGCCCCTGAAAAGTAGGCTCAAAACGCGCCCCTGTGTATAAATGGCTATGCGCGTGCAATTTAGATAAGCCCAAACGCAGGGCAGACACTTTAAAAGCACCAGCCTTTAAAAGTGCCGAAGAAGGCTCGTAGAGGTATTTTTGGGGTAGCGAATAAGAGGCAGATGCGTTTTCTTCTTCCCAAAAAGAAAAGCAAAACGTTTTTTTTATCAGAGCCGAATCGCCATTTTTTACAAAATCTACGGCTTCTATCGAGGGCAAATTTTGGGTAGTGATGGGCGGATTAAAATACCTTTCATTTTGTAATAAAAAAAGAAGTTCTTTACATTCATTTTCTACCGAAACTACCCATACTTTTTCTACCCAAAAACCTTTTCTTTCCAACTCTGCAAGAGCCGCCTTTATATCCAACATAGGCGAAGTTTTGAGTAGAATTTGCTTGGCACTTTGGGCTAAAAGTGGCAAAAGCGCGACTACGTCGGGGCGCGTATCAGCCAATAAAAAGACCTTCTTTTGGGCAGAATCGCGGCGGGCAGGGTCTATCAAAACGGCATCAAGTATTTTATTTTCTGAAAGGCATTGTTTCAAAAAAGTTTCGGCTTCGAGGGGAAAAAATCGCGCTTCTAAGCCCAAGAGGGCAAAATTGTGCGCCACGATTTGCGCCAAAAGCGGATTTTGTTCTACATAAAAAACTTCGCCTGCTTTGCTGCCTATAAAAAAACAATCTACCCCAAAGCCGCCTGTTAGGTCGGCAAAAGTGCCGTTGGTAGGTAGCTGCTGCGCCAAAATTTCGGCTTTCCATTCCGCGCTTGTTTGCGAGGAGGCTTGCTCATAGGAAAGCAAAGGCGGAAAAACAAGGGCTTTCCCTTTGTGGTATTGCGCATAAAAGTAGGGAACTTTGCTTTTTATCTTTTTTAAAAATTGAATCTGATTCAAAATTTCTTCTGTTCTCACGCCTTCAAAGGCTACCTTTTGAAGTGCCAAGCGATACAGGTCTGCCCCTTCCTGTTGGCGGATAAAGGCTTGTACGTCGGGGTGGAGTAGGGCTTGGTTCATCAGCAATTTGGACTTTTAGGTACTTAAAGGCTTGCAAAAGTAATAAAAGTATTTGCAAGAGAAGATTTTTTTGGGTAGTTTTAGGTGTTGGCAAGGTCAAGGCAAGCCTATTTGGTTTGGAAAACCTAATAGGTTTAAATAAAATTAAATAAAACAAAAATGCGTCTATTTTATGAGCAAAGAACAAACTCAAAAAATTCTCAATAGCCTCTTGGAAAGGCTCGAATACTATCGAAGTGAAAAAGCTATCACAGCCTACGCGCCCTTCAAATTTGATTTGAAAAAACGAATAGAAGAACTCGAAGTTCAAATTGAGAATCTACAAAATCTTTTAGCGCAAAGCCAAGCCGAAACCATCAATTTGCCTAACTTAGAACGCCTCAAAAAATTGGCGTTTATGGATTTGGAAGAGCAAAACAAAGAAGAATTTATCAAAGTCTATCACTCTTTTCTTCAAGATTGCAAAAATGTAGTGAATAATAGTGTGATAAATGCAAAAAATGTGCAGATTGGAGATAATTATTACAATTACTATTCTCAAAAACCTAAGACGCACCCTTTTTATTTGTGGGTAATTTCTACAACGAAAAACGAAATTCTTTGCAGCGAAAAACTTTTGGCACAATTTCCTTTCAATCGTTACGACCAAACGGATTGTACAAAGTGGAAACCTTTTGAAGAAGAAGGCGACATCGACGAATTGATTGCTGAATATAAAACCAAAGTAGAGTTTGAGGTGCGCGAGCGTTTTTTGGCAAAAAATCCCATAGAAGAAGAAGAAAAGGCGACTTTTCTTAAAAATTTGGACAAAATCGTTTTGGTAGTCGACCCTTTTGCTTTAAGCGAAGAAAACCTATTTATTGCCCAAAAATTTAATAATGACAAAATTGGGGCGTGCTTAGTTTTATTGTGTCAGTCGGTTTCTTTCGAACTATTTGCGTATATTCGCAGGCAGGTTGAGGAAGTTTTTGGAAATTTGCGCACTTGTTTTTTAGACTACAAGGAAAAATATTTGCATTTTATTTTCCCCATCTCCACCAAAGACCTCTTTTTCAGGACTTTGAGCAACATTGCTCTCCTGCGTTTGGAAATAGGAACGGAAATAGAGAACGGTAATCAACAAGTCAAAAAAAATACTTTTAAATTTTAGTCAATATGTTTGTATCATTCTATTCCTATAAAGGTGGTGTAGGCAGAACTCAACTTCTGGTCAATGCTGCAAGCTATTTGTGTTTTTATAAGCATAAAAAAATATTGATGCTCGAATGGGACTTAGAAGCACCTGGATTGCATTACTATTTCGGCAAAAAAAATACAGACATCGCACAAGAGGGGTTGATAGAAATTCTCGAAAAATATATGTCTTTGGCACACAGAGGCTCAAAACTGCAAAAAGAGGAATTGCCATTTTTTACAGAACAAAATATTGTCAAAGATTTAATTGTTTCTAAAAACGGACAAGGAAAAGTCGATTTGATTCCTTGTGCCAACTATTCCCAAGAAGGCTTTAATCAAAAAATAAATGATTTTGATTGGAAAGAATTTACAGAAATGCGCGACGGAAATGTTTTTATTGATTTTTTGAAAACAAAACTGAAAGAGTTTAAATACGATTATGTTTTTATTGATAGTCGCACAGGAATTGCTGACTATTCGGGACTTTGTAATATCCTTCTGCCTGATGTCAATGTTATTGTAATTGCGCCTACCTACCAAAATTTTGAGGGAAGCCTTAAAATTGCAAAAGCAATTTCTGAACACCCTTATTTGAAGGAAGGAAATCGAAAACCTTTTATTTTGCCTATTTTGAGTAGGATAGATAACTCCGCCGAAAACTACGAAAAGTGGATAGAAGACTTCGAAACAGATTTTGGATTTGTCTGTGAGGTGCTTTTAGACGATAAGTTGAAAGCCTTTAAAACGCAGGTATTCAGAGATTTGTATGTGCCACAAACTGCCCTACTCTACAACCGAAAAGTAGCTTTGGGCGAAAATCTCCTATTCGACCGAGAGGCTCGCCCTAAAAATGAACTTTCTTTGGCTAAAAACTATGAAAACATAGCCAACTACATAGACCGCCTCAATCAAGCACCCCATCTTGATTTTTATGGCGAAATCAGCCAAGAACTCCTCGAAAGGTGGCTTAGTGAAAACCAAACCGTTACGCATTATATAGATATTTTGGATATTTATGTGGAAATGGGCAATCTGCAAAAAGCCAAAGAAACGGCAGAAAAAGGCTTACTTATGGCACAAAAAGAAGACGACAAGTATCATGAAGGTTTATTTTATCAGCGTTTGGGGGATATAGAAAGTAGTTTTGGCAATTTAGAGCAGGCTTTACAGTTTTTTGAAAAGTGCAATAATTTGATGAAAGAACTTTATGAAGCCTATCCTTCCAACGCGAATTTTAAAAATGGATTGGCGATTTCCTACGAAAAATTAGGGGAAACGCAGGCGAGTTTGGGTAACTTAGGGCAGGCGTTAGAGTTTTTTGAAAAAGATATGGAATTATCAAAAGAACTCTATGAATCCTATCCTTCCAATGTAGATTATAAAAACGGACTGGCGACTTCCTACTCCAAATTAGGCGAAACGCAGGCGAGTTTGGGTAATTTAGAGCAGGCTTTACAGTTTTTTGAAAAACGGTATCAATTATCAAAAGAACTTTCTGCCTCCTATCCTTCCAATGTGGGCTTTAAAAACGGACTGGCGATTTCCTACGAAAGATTAGGCTCTACGCAGGCGAGTTTGGGTAATTTAGAACGGGCTTTAGAGTTTTTTGAAAAACAGTATCAATTATCAAAAGAACTTTCTGACTCCTATCCTTCCAACGTAGGCTTTAAAAATGGATTGGCTAATTCTTATGGACAACTTGGGGGCGTATATACTTCTTTGGGTAATTTAGAAAAAGCCTTAGAAATTTATTTGCAAACAAATACTTTATTCAAAGAACTTTCTGCCTCCTATCCTTCCAACGTAGGCTTTAAAAATGGATTGGCTTTGTCTTATCAATTTTTAGGAATCACAAAATCTTCGTTAGGTAACTTAAATGAAGCGTTACAATTTTTTGAAAAATACAATCAATTAGGAAAAGAACTTCATCAAGATTTTCCTAATAATGTTGAGTTTAAAAATTTACTGGCGGCATCTTATCTCGGCTTAGGTCAGACACAAGAAAAATTAAAGGATATTGCCAATGCCAAAAAGTATTATTTGCAAGGTCAAAAACTTTATCAAGAATTAGTAAGAGATTTTCCTAAAAATGGTTTTCAAAACAACCTGCAATGGGTAGAAAATCAGATAGCCTCCTTAGAATAATAGGCTCTTTTGGCTTTATGAATCTTCAAAGGGTTCGTGTAGTTGTGTGTTTTTTGCCGAAAATGATTTAAAGGTTTTAGCACAAATCAAATCTATTAGGTTTAAACTACAAAACCTCGCCGACGGTTGCAGACGTGCGAAGCTGGAGCTTCGCGCTACATTTAAAACTACAAACCTCGCCGACGGCTAACAGCCTCGCCTACGGTTTTTGTTGCGGTGCGTTAAAAAGGTGCGTTGGGGTTAAATTTTGCTTATTTTTCGTTTTGATTTCGCTGTTTTCAAAAAAAAGCGTATTTTTGCCGTTCTTTCAAAAAGCCCCTTTGTTTCCAAACAAGAGTATGGGGGCTTGCTTTGCATCACCGAAAATCAAACGCTTACGGATATGGGAATCGTAAAAATGGAGCGTAAGATACGCCGCCGCCGTATTACGGCGAAATTGCGTCAGGCGCAAATCAAACGCCTCAACGCCAAGCCCGACATCAAAAATGTAGATATCGAGGCTATCAAAGCCAGCTTTGCTGCTAAGAGTGAAAACTAATGACGCTTCTCTTTTCTATCTTACAAAAAAACCTTCTCGCCGTGTTGTCTTCAAAACACAAGGGAAGGTTTTTTTGATGCTTCGCTTGTTTTATTGGGGCGTTGTTACAACGCTTCGCGCAAAGCTTCTGAACCCCCACCCTGCCCTCCCCCCATAGGGGAGGGTTCGAAAACCAAATCATTTTTTTGCATTTATGCAAAAAAATGGTATCGAAATAAAAGCCCCGCCCTATAGGGTAGTGGTGTTAAGTTCTAAAAATCAGAGTCAAATGTAGGGGCAAGGCATTGACTTGTCCTATGCCCCAAACCCTAAGGGTCTTCAAGACCCTTAGGGTTTAAGTCCAAATTTTACTTCGTATCAAATTTGAAAAAACAAGGCTTTTCTCTTTGCAACCACGCCTTTGTTTGATTAGACAGTGCTTTTTATATTTTTTAACCTCCTAAAAAATGACTGAAAAAAGCCGCTTTCGTTCTTGGTTTGGCTTCAAAGCCCTTAGCCGCTTCTTTTTGGTGGGCTTGCTGCTATCGGTATGCCTCTTTTTTGTGCTTGATGCGATTTTTCCTTTTTATGTTTCGCCTTCTTATGCCAAAATTATTTATGATAGGGAGGGCAAGATTCTGCACGCTTTTTTGAGCCAAGACGAAAAATGGCGTTTTCATACAAAACTTTCTCAAATAAGTCCGCAACTAAAAAAAGCCATAATAGAAAAAGAAGACCAATATTTTTACTATCATATCGGCTTCAACCCTTTGGCAATCGGCAGAGCCATGCTGCGCAATGTGCAGACGCATAAGCGCACTTCGGGAGCTTCTACAATTACTATGCAGGTGGCGCGTTTGGCAGAGCCTAAAAAGCGGACGTATCTAAACAAATTGGTAGAACTTTTTAGAGCCTTGCAATTAGAAAAAAATTATAGCAAGGACGAAATTTTAGAACGCTACCTCAATCTTGTACCTTATGGTAGCAACATCGAGGGCGTGCGTGCTGCCTCCCTCATTTATTTTGGCACAGAGCCAAACCAACTTAGCTTGGCACAGACTACCCTGCTGACGATAGTACCCAATCGCCCGAATAGTTTGGCGTTGGGTCAGAAAAATCAGAGCCTTTTGGTGCAGGAGCGCAACCGTTGGATAGAGATTTTTACCCAAAAGGAAATTTTCCCTACCACCGACCTTGCCGACGCTTTGAAAGAGCCGCTGCAAATCCTGCCGCGCCAATTACCTCGCGCTGCCCCTCATTTTTCCATTCGCCTACAAAGGGCTTTTTCCGACCAAGACGAAATTTATAGCACCCTAAACGCCAACTTTCAGATGCGCATAGAGCGCAATTTGAGCAGTTATATCCAAAAAAATAAAAGTTTGGGGATTCACCATGCTGCCGTTTTGGTCATCGACAACCGCACGCGCGAAGTAGTCGCTTATGTAGGTTCGGCAGATTTTCAAGACAAAAAAAATGCAGGTGAGGTAGATGGTGTGCAGGCGGTACGCTCACCCGGTAGCACGCTCAAACCGCTTATCTACGGGCTGGCATTTGATAAGGGCTTGCTCACGCCTAAGTCTAAAATTCTGGACGTGCCGATGGATTTCGACGGCTATGCACCCGAAAATTTTGATAGGAATTTTCAAGGCGAAGTAAGTGTAGAAACGGCGTTGGCATATTCGCTCAATCTGCCTGCGGTAGAAACCCTGAATCAGCTTGGCGTGCATACCCTTTCGAATAGTTTGATAGAAAGCGGCTTTACCCAAATTGCGAAAGACAAACTCAAATTAGGGCTTTCCTTAGCTTTGGGCGGCTGCGGGGTTACGCTCGAAGAGCTAACAGGGCTTTTTGCAGCCTTTGCCAATGGTGGTACTTGGGAAAAGCCGCATTATACCCTTGCCCAAACCCAATACAAGGGGCAGCAAAATAATTTGCTTTCGCCCCAAGCCGCCTACATGGTGAGCGAAATTCTGACCCAAGTGCAGCGTCCTGACCTGCCTTCGGACTATCAAAATAGCAAGAACGTACCCAAAATTGCGTGGAAGACAGGCACTTCTTATGGGCGCAGAGATGCGTGGTGTATCGGTTTTAATGCCCACTACACTATCGGCGTTTGGGTAGGCAATTTTTCGGGTGAGGGTGTGGCAGCACTCACAGGGGCAGGCATGGCTACGCCCTTGCTGTTCAAAATATTTACGACCATCGATTACGCACCCCAAAAAGAGGAGTTAGAAACTCCCGAAGGACTCAAAAAGCGTTTGGTTTGCAGCGAAACGGGAAAAGTGCCAAGCCATTTTTGTACTTATTTGATAGAAGATTATTACATTCCTACCATTTCGCAAAGTGATAGGTGCAATCATTTGAAAGCCGTTTTTGTGTCGGAAAACGAAGAGAAGAGTTTTTGTAACCAGTGCCTACCCGAAAAAGGCTATAAAACGGCTTATTATCCCAACTTAGGGGCAGAATTGGCACACTTCAAAGAAAGTCGTCAGATATTTTTTGTCAAGCCTCCCGCTCATAATCCTGATTGCCCTTATTTGGGAAATCGGGCAGGCAGTGCGCCGCGCATTTTGCTTCCTTCGCCCGAAAAGACGTATCTACTGCTCGATTCGCTTTCCGAAATTCCTTTGGTAGCGCGTACAGATGCCGATGTCAAGACGATAGACTGGTATTTGAATGATGCCTTTTATGGGCGCACTTCGCCTCAAAAGCAACTCTTTTTCAAGAATTTGAAGGGGCGCATCAAAGTTTCGTGCAGCGACGACAAGGGGCGAAGTAGTCATATTTTTATCACAGTGGAATAAAATGTGAGTCGGATTGTATAGTTGCTTAGAACTTTTTTATCTTTGTCCTTCGATTTGAATGGTGCTGCCTGCCTTTTTTGGCAATTCTACACTTACCTGCCTTTCCCCTTCCTGCCTTCTTTTTTCGGATTTTATTCCCATTTTGCCCATGCTTAGTCCTGAAAGAGCCGCCCAACTTGCTCAACTTTGGCAACAGGTTCGCTACTACCTTACACGCAATCATTACTCTACGATTCTGATACATCTTGCCCTTATGGGGAGTCTGTTTTTTTTGTTTCTCTACACTTTTTTCAATGGCTATTTGCCCAATCTTACCAACCATGGCGAAACGGTGCGCGTGCCTGATTTGCGTGGCATGCACATTTCTGAATTAGAGAAGTTTTTGGAAACACGCGACCTGCGCTTCGAAATTGCCGACACTACCTACGAGCCGCCTAATAAGCGAGGCGAACCGCGCCCTTTTACCATCTTAAAACAAAACCCTGCTAAGGGGACTTTGGTCAAGAAAAGCCGCAAAATCTACCTGACCGTTAATGCTGAAAACGCGCCTGACGTGCTACTGCCCAGTCGCCTTTTGGGAGCGAGTTTGGAAACGGCACGCATTATTTTGCAAGGCAATAAACTTTTGATAGGCGAAATTCGCTACAAAGCCGATATGATAAAAAATACCGTCTTGGCGATAGAATTTCAGGGCGAAGAAATCACGAAAGAAAAGTTGGATAAGGGCTACCGTTTGCCACAAGGCTCAAAATTGGTACTCTATGTTTCACATGGCATGGGCGACAACGAACTCTCTATGCCTAACGTAGTAGGAAAGGATAGCGAAGTGGCGATTGCCCAACTCGTGGGCATGGGCTTGAAGGTAGAGGAGCGGTACATCAAGTCGGACGACCCGCAAAAGGCAGGGCAGGTGCTTAATCAGAGTATCCCTTCGGGTAGGGCGATTGTCGTCGATGAAGTCGTAGAGATTACGATTGCAGAGCGTTACAACCCCGAAGCCGAAACAGAATAATTCTGACAAAAATTAAAAAGTAATCCCGAAAAATAATCCTAAAAAATAGCACTGTAAAACAACTCTTTATCCTACCTTTTCCGCGCCTTTGGTGCAGGCTTGTCTTTTCGCTAAAAATTCCGACCTTTGCGCCCACTATATTCTCTCCTTTTCGTTTTGCCCCATTCCAGAATTTGCCCATGAAGATTTTACGCAACCTTGCCGAATTGCGCCAATACAGGAAGACACTTGCGCCCGACACAAAACTTGGTTTTGTCCCTACTATGGGGGCTTTGCATGCAGGACACCTTTCGCTAATTGAAAAAGCACGTCTTGAAAATCAGGTAGTAATGGCGAGCATCTTTGTCAATCCGCTCCAATTCGATAAAGCCGAAGACTTAGCCAAGTACCCACAAATGTTGGAGGCTGATATTGCCCTTTTGGAAAAAGAAGGCTGCCAGGCACTTTTTGCACCCGACAAAGCCGAAATCTATCCCAATATCGTGCATACCCAAGTGCATTTTCCTGCCTTAGAAAACGCTATGGAAGGCAAATTTCGCAAGGGGCATTTTAGCGGTGTAGCCCTGATTGTGAGCAAACTCTTCCATTGGGTCATGCCTACCAAAGCCTATTTCGGACAAAAAGACCTACAACAATTTGTTATCATTTCCCGACTGGTAGAAGATTTGAGCTTTCCCGTTGCCCTCGAATGTTGCCCTACGGTGCGCGAAGAAGACGGCTTGGCAATGTCCTCACGCAATTTGCGCTTAGATGAGGAAAGCCGCATGCTTGCGCCCAAAATTTACGAAGCCTTAGTCTTGGGTGCAAAGATGCTCAAAACAGAGAAAAAAGTACAAAAAGCCATAGAAGTAGTACAAGAGTATTTACAGAAGTACAAACGTTTTCAGGTAGAATATGTAGAATTGGTGTCTTTACAAGACCTTGCACCTGTGCAAAAATGGGACGAGAGTCATAGTCAGAAAGCCGCTATCTGTGTGGCTGTGCATTTGGGCGGAATCCGATTGATAGATAATTTAATTGTCTGACGGTCTGTTTTGTGTCTGTTCTTCTGTTCTCAAATGTCGTTTTCTTTATCCTGCCTTTGTTTTTTATTTTGTCAAAAAAAAGCCTTTTTACTATGTGGATTGAAGTTTTCAAATCAAAGATACACAGAGCCAGAGTTACACAAGCCGAACTCAATTACGTCGGCAGCATTACCATAGACGAGGACTTGATGGAAGCGGCGAATCTGATTGCCAACGAAAAAGTACAAATCGTAAATAATAACAATGGTGAGCGTTTGGAAACCTACGTCATCAGGGGCGAGCGCGGCAGTGGTGTCATCTGCCTCAATGGGGCGGCGGCGCGAAAAGTGCAGGTAGGCGATGTCATTATCATTATTTCCTATGCCCAGATGGAATTTGAAGCTGCCAAGACCTTCGAGCCATGCATTGTCTTTGTAGATGAACACAACCGTATTGTCTAAATGGCGGTCTGTTTGATTTTTGTATCCTACCCAAAAAAGCCTTATGCCCTCTTTGCCCACAGAAATTGCACTTGTGGAACTGCACTATCTCCCTTGTTATGATTACGGCTGCCTTTTTGAGCGGCACGACGAGGTATGGATAGATATTCACGAGCATTTTGTAAAGCAAACGTACCGCAATCGCGCCCAAATTCAGGGTGCAAATGGGGTTTTGTCCCTGATTGTGCCTGTACAAAAGGGCAGTCAGCGCAAGCCTATCACCGAGGTAGAAATTGCCTATCAGCAGCAGTGGCAGAAATTGCATTGGCGCAGTTTGCAGTCGGCGTATGGCAAAACGCCTTATTTTCTCTATTTGCGCGACCATTTCGAGCCTTTTTATCAAAGCCAACACTACAAAACGCTCTTTGAGTGGAATGAAGCCCTTTTAAAGACCCTTCAAAAACTGTTCAAATGGAAAGCCAAGATACGCCTAACCGACCAATATTACAGTCCCCAAGCGGCTCTACAACTTTCCACACCTACACAAAAGGTAAGCGATTGGCGCAATAAGATTGTGCCGAATCAGCCTCCTATTTTTTTACAAGAGCCTTATTTTCAGGCTTTTAGTGCCGAATTTGTGCCAAATTTAAGCCTGATAGATACCGTTTTCAATCGCTTTTCGTAGTGTGTTTATGGTACAAAATGGGTCTTACCCTCTCAAAATATCCACAGGGTCTATTTGTGCGGCTTTGCGCGAAGGGAAATAACCTGCCAAAAGCGTCGTGAGCAAGCCAAAAACAATTCCGATAAGGTAATAATTGGGGTCGAAATTGACGGGGAAAGTATCTACGGCTAAAAAGCCGCCGCTATCAAAAGGAATGGTAGAAACCCAGAGCGAGAGCAAAAATCCTATGAGCAAGCCGCCCACAGCCCCTAAAAATCCGATTACAAAGGCTTGAATCATAAAAATCTTCATCACATCAAGACCCGAAAAACCTGTGGCTTTCAAGATTGCAATTTCGCGCATCTTTTCGTAGATGGTCATGTTTAGAATGTTGTAGATGCCAAAGCCTGCCACTACCAAAAGGGTGATAGAAACGGCATAGGTGATGATATTTCGCAGCGTGAAGCTCACCAAAATAGAGGCGTTGGCGGTTTCCCAGTCTTCAACTTTGTAGGCAAACTGCTTTTGGAAACTTTCGGCAAGCTGCCTTGCTTGATAGTAGTCTTTGAGTTTGATGTGAATATCGGTGATGTAGCGGCTATCTTCTTTGAGTAGCTTTTGCACCGTATTGAGGTTGGCATAGCTTCGCATGTCGTCTATTGCGCCGATACCATATTTAAAAATTCCGACTACTTGCAGCGTTTTGAGCGTGCCATCGGGTGTGGAAATCGTAACTTTATCTCCTGCCTGCAAGTTGAGCTTATTTGCCAAACCTGCCCCCATCAGGATAGCGTCATGGGCGGTGAGAAGCCGCTCGATGCTGCCTTGTTGCATCTTGCTTTTGAGGTCGAAAAGGGCATCTTCTTTGAAAATATCTACACCCACTACCGAGCCTACCAACTGAATTGTACCAAAATTATAGAATACCTGCGTCGCTACTTGCGGCGAAACGCCCAAAACCTGACTTTGGGTCGCGATAAAATCAGCCATCGCCAAGCCGTTTTTCAAGTTCTTGCGCTCTTTTTTGGGTTTGATATGATGTACTACGTGCAGGGCTTCGGGTTGCGCCTGATGGACAAGGGTTGTTTTTTGCACCTGAATATCGTTGTAGATGCGGATATGCGGTGTGGCGGCGAGCATGGTTTCTTCTAAAAGCACATTTACCCCTGTCATAAAACTGACCATCACGATAAACATACCGATACCAAAGGTTACGCCCAAAGTGGCAATGAGCGTCTGTTTGTAGCGCGAAAGCATCTGCGTTTGCGCAATTTCTATCAAGACCTGCATCTCTATTGGGGTTTTAAAAGGGTTTGTTTTTCTTCAATGCCGCTCAAAATTTCTACCCACTCGAAGTTTTCGATGCCCTTTTCTATGCGTTTGGCTTGCGTACTTTGGCTTTCCTTATCCCAAACAAGCAGGCTATCTTTGCCTAAAAGGTAGGTTTTGGGAACTACCAGCGCGTCTTTTTTCTCTTGTATCAAAATATTAGCTTCGGCGGTAAGCCCTGAAAAGCGATTGGGGACTTCGCCCTCAAATTCGGCATCTACGCGAAAGGATTGATTTTGTTTATTGAGGCGGTAATAAATTTTAGAAACTTTCGCTTTGAAAAGTGTATCTTTATAGACATCTAATTTTACCAATATGGGCTGCCCTATTTTTACCCTTTCGATGTCCAGCTCATCTACTTCCAAACGCAGATAGACCCTTTTGGGGTCGGCTAAAAGTGCCAATACTTCACCACGCCTCACACTTTCGCCTTCTTCTTTGTAGGTTTCTAATACTACCCCTTCTATAAAACTTCTGACGGCATAGTCTTCGAGTTGTTTTTGGCTTAGTTGCATCTGATTTTGGGAGTTTTCCAAATTAAACTTCAAATCGTTTTCTAATTTGGCTAAACGGCTCTTTTGTAGGGCGTAATTGTTTTGCGAATTTTGGTACAAAGTGCGGCTGCGGTCGTATTCTACCTGACTGGTCGCTTTTTGCGCCCAAAGATTTTGGAAACGCAACCAATTGATAGAGTCGTTTTCGAGTTGGATTTTGGCATTAGCAAGGGCAAGACGCATTTCCGCTAAAAGTGGCGACTCTTTGCCGTAGTTTTCCTTTGCCAAAAGGTAGGCTTGGCGTGCCGTATTGAGGCGCAAACTGGGGTCGGTCTTATCGATAAGAAAGAGTACCTCGTCGGCTCTGACGGGCGCACCTTCGCTGGCTCTTTTTTGCAAGAGTGTGCCATCTGCATTAGCAAAGACCTTGTACTCGGTCTGGGGGAGCAGGGTAGCGGAGGCATAGACCGATTCCACTAAGGTTTTGCGTTCTACCTGATACAAAGGCAGTTGGCTTTTCTTTTGGCGAAAGTAGAAAAAAAGGGCAGTCGCCAACAAAGGCAGGGCAAGCAGCCACCATTTGCCTTTTTGCCATAAATTTTTCATAAGTTTTAAAAAGATTGGAAAGAGAAAGCAAAAACGACCATACGAAAACACAATAATCGCACTTTCAAAACGCCAAAACAATGACGACGCTTAGTTTTTAGACGATTTTTTTTGCGCTGCGGTCTTCTTCTCAAAAAATGAATTAGACGATACCCAATCAAGACACATAATAGCAGCTAAATAGCTCGAAATATTCCTCTTGGGCGATTTTATTAAAATTCTGACCAAAAAAGATACCCTGCGGACGCTTGCCCCATTCTACCTCGCTGATATACATTTTGAGCAAATCCGCAATTTCAGGCATGCGGGCTTTGTTGCCATAAAGCAAAAGGGTAGGATTTTCTATTTCATATTCCTGCGCTACTGCCAAAATGAAATAGAGTAGTTCGTTGGGTGTATTGTAGCTATACTCGTTGATAAAAAGCAATTCTTGTTCTTCCATCAGGGCTATCGCCATTTTTTTGGGATAGATAAGCACGTGCATCTGTTCTCTTGTGGGGTCTTGTAGGAAAATGCCTTCTAAAAAGGCGGAAAGCCCATGCACGTAGGAAATGCTCGTATGCGGATAGGCAAGTTCTATCCAATCGGAAATCTCTTTGGGAATGGTGAAAAGGCAAGTCGTTTGGCTATTGTTATGCTCGGTGTATTGCACGTAGGAAGTTTTCAGATTCGGCGTGCCATTCAGACGCAAATAAGCAATCGCTTGCTCGGCTTCAAAGTACGATTCGGGTACGAAGGTAAAGGGCGAATCGTGTATCATGCAGGTGATTTTTTGCCAATAGCCTACTTTCCAAAAAGCATGCTGGCTCAAAATCTGACTCATCGGCTCTACCACTTCCGCCAAACTGTATAGCCGACTTTGGGCTTCATACCGCTCGAAGGCAACGCAGCGGTCGGTGCGCGTATCGAAGGCAGCTACACAAAACTCTTCGGGCGTGATAAGCAGGCACATCTTGTAGCGTCCGATTTGACTCAAATCTATCGTTTCGTCGCGCAAAGAAAGGTCGTTGGTAAAAATAGAGGGCGTGGGCATGACAAGTGGTAATAAAGGGCAGGCAGTACAAAAAGTGGAAGCGAAAATATCTATCCTGACAAAAATAGAACTTTTACCTAAAAAAAGCAAAAACACTATCTTTTTATCTGCCCTGTGTGCTAAGATTTTGCCAAAACGGGGGCGAAGCCGTTTTTTTGCGCTCCAAATTTGGATATTCAGCCTAAAAATGAGATTTTTGTGTTTGATTCGTTAGGCGGCTACTTTACAATTTTTTGAAAAGGCAATTTCAAAAGAAATGCACCCCCGCCCTACCCTCCCCCCAAAGGGGAGGGTTCGAAAACCAAATCATTTTTTTCGCATTTATGCGAAAAAAATGATACGAAATTGAAGCCCCTCCCTTTGGGGGAGGGGTTTGGGGTGGGGTAAAAGACATTGCCCCTATATCTTTCAGGCTCGATAATTCAAGCAAGCATCTCAAACTTATGGAACTCGCAACAACCTACAGCCCACAAGAGGCAGAAAGCAAATGGTATCCATTTTGGCTCGAAAACAACTTTTTCCATGCCAAAGTAGAAGAGGGCAAAGAACCCTATACTATCGTCATTCCACCGCCTAACGTTACGGGGGTCTTGCACATGGGACATATGCTCAATAACACCATTCAAGACGTACTTATCAGAAAGGCACGAATGGAGGGCAAATCCGCTTGCTGGGTGCCGGGTACAGACCATGCCTCTATTGCTACTGAAGCCAAAGTAGTGCGCATGTTGCGTGAAAAAGGAATCAAGAAAGCCGACCTCACACGTGAGCAGTTTCTTGAATATGCTTGGGAGTGGAAAGAAAAATATGGCGGCATCATTTTAGAGCAGCTCAAAAAATTGGGCGCAAGTTGTGATTGGGAGCGCACCCATTTTACGATGGACGAAGGCTACTACAAAGCCGTTGTACGCACTTTTGTAGATTTATACAAAAAAGGCTACATCTATCGCGGTTTGCGTATGATAAACTGGGACTGCGAAGCCCAAACTGCCCTTTCCAACGAAGAAGTTTTGTATAATGAGGACGGCGAAAGGTCTGTTTTGTATCATACCCAATATAAAATTGAAGAAACAGGCGAATTTGTTACTATCGCAACCCAAAGACCCGAAACCATTTGGGGCGATACCGCCATTGCCGTCAATCCCAACGACGAACGCTACCAACATCTGATAGGCAAACACGCCACTGTGCCGCTCACAAGCCGCCAAATTCCGATTATTGCAGACGACTATGTAGAAAAAGAGTTTGGCACAGGCTGCCTCAAAGTTACGCCTGCACACGATATCAACGACTACGAAATTGGCTTGCGCCATAATTTGCCCATCTTAGATACCATCAATTTAGATGGTACAATGAACGACAAAGGGCAGATGCCTGCCGATTTAATTGGAAAAGAGCGATTTGTGGCGCGTAAAATTGCCATCAAACTTCTCAAAGAAGCAGCAGGGCATATCGTAAAAGAGGAGGAATTTACGACTAAAATCGGGCGTTCTGAAAGAACGGGAACGGTAGTAGAGCCGAAACTTTCCTTGCAGTGGTTTATCAAAATGAAAGAAATTTCGCGCCGCGCCCTGCAAGCGGTAGAAGAGGACGAGGTAATTTTGCACCCCACCAAATTCAAAAACACCTACCGCCATTGGATGGAAAACGTGCGCGACTGGTGTATTTCGCGCCAACTTTGGTGGGGTCAGCGTATTCCAGCTTACTATTTTGGGAGCGGCGAAGATGATTTTGTAGTAGCCGAAACGCCCCAAGAGGCGATTGAACTGGCTAAAAAGCACAATCCAAATCTAACCCTTGCCGACTTGCGCCAAGATGAGGACGTTTTAGATACTTGGGCTTCTTCGTGGCTCTGGCCTTTGGCAGTTTTTAATGGCTTCGATGATGCTTACTTCAATAAAGAAACGGGCAAAATCGAGATAGAAAAAAATGCGGAGCTAAATTATTTCTATCCTACCGAAGTCTTGGTTACTGCCCCTGAAATTCTCTTTTTTTGGGTGGCGCGTATGATTATCGCTGGTTATGAATACGTCGATAAAAAGCCTTTCAAAGACGTATATCTCACAGGCATTGTCCGCGATAAGCAGGGCAGGAAGATGTCTAAATCGTTGGGCAATTCGCCTGACCCGCTCGATTTGATTGCGCAGTATGGGGCAGATAGTGTGCGCGTGGGCATGCTTTTTTCTTCGCCCGCAGGAAATGATTTGCCTTTTGACGAAAAACTCTGTGAGCAGGGTAGGAATTTTTGCAATAAAATCTGGAACGCCTACCGCCTGACGCAGCGTTGGGAAAAGGTAGAAAAGGAAATTGATGCTAAAAATGAATTAGCATTGCTTTGGTTTGAAGCCAAAATCAACCAAGCCCTTCAAGATTTAGAGCAACTTTATAGTCAGTTTAGGATTTCGGAAGCCCTACTCACCATCTACAAACTCATTTGGGACGATTTCTGTGCGCAATATCTGGAAATGATTAAGCCGCCCTTTGGCGAGCCTATCGATAAGGCGACCTATGAAAAGACCATTTCGCATTTCGAGGTGCTTTTGAAAATGCTGCACCCTTTTATGCCTTTCCTAACCGAAGAACTTTGGCAGGCGATGAAATTGCGCACCGTCGAGCAGGCTTTAATTGTTGCACCTTATCCGAAAGCGGCTGATTTTGAGGCAAATGAAAAACTTTTGGCGCGTGCCGAGCAGATATTTGAAGTTATTTCTCATATCCGAAACATTCGCAACCAGAAACAAATTTCGCCCAAACAGACCTTAGACCTGCACATCAAGAGTGAGCGCATGTCTGCCTTTGTAGATTTTATCGGTATGATTCAGAAATTGGCAAATGTAGATAAAGTAGTTTTTGCACAAAAGAAACCCGAAAAATCTGTTTCCTTTGTTGTGAAAGCAGACGAATTTTTTGTACCCTTAGAAGGGCAGCTCGATATGGAAGCCGAAAAGCAGGCACTTCTCAAAGAGTTGGAACGCGCCAAAGGTTTTCTCGATTCTGTCTTGCAAAAACTTTCCAACGAAAAGTTTGTTAGCAATGCCAAACCCCAAGTTATTGAAAATGAGCGTAAAAAGCAAGCCGATGCGGAAGCTAAAATTCGTGCGCTCGAAGAGCAGTTGGCAGCCCTTTAAAAAATAAGCCTCCCTGCCTTGTTTTTGGCTATCGCCGCGTGCAAGGCAGTTTCAATTTTTGTGCATTTTATCTTTATTTCTCATTCAAAAATCAAAACGATGAAAAAAGTAGTGGTCATCGGTGCAGGTACTATGGGCAATGGTATTGCACACGTTTTCGCGCTTTACAATTATCAGGTCGCGTGGGTAGATGTTTCCGCTTCTGCCTTAGAGCGTGGCTTGGCAACGATAGACAAAAACTTAGACCGTCAGCTCAAAAAAGGCGACATCGACGAGGCGAAAAAAGCACAGACGCTTGCTAACATCAGCACCTTTACCGACATCACAGCGGCGGTGGCAGGAGCGGCATTGGTGGTAGAGGCAGCTACTGAAAACATCGAGATTAAGCTCAAAATCTTTGAGAACTTAGATAAAATTTGCCCTGCCGAAACGATTTTAGCGAGTAATACATCTTCTATTTCCATTACGCGCATTGCAGGCGTAACGAAGCGTCCTGAAAAAGTTATCGGCATGCACTTTATGAACCCTGTGCCTGTCATGAAGTTGGTCGAGGTTATTAGAGGCTATGCAACTTCCGACGAAATTTGCGCCCAAATCATGGACATCTCTAAGGATTTGGAAAAAATCCCTGTCGAGGTCAATGATTACCCTGGTTTTGTTTCCAACCGCGTCTTGATGCCGATGATAAATGAGGCAATTCATGCCCTTTATGAAGGCGTAGCAGGGGTTTCCGAAATTGATACGGTTATGAAATTGGGCATGTCGCACCCCATGGGACCGCTACAATTAGCCGATTTTATTGGTTTAGATGTTTGCCGCTCTATCTTGGAAGTGCTTTTCGAGGGCTTCGGCAATCCCAAATACGCGCCTTGTCCGCTTTTGGTCAATATGGTCAATGCAGGGCATTTGGGCATGAAAACGGGAAAAGGCTTTTATGATTGGAGCAATGGCACAAAAAATATTGCTGTTGCGCCGCGCTTTGCCAAAAAACAGTTGCCTACCGAAACGTTCTAAGACGTTCTAAGGGCGGTCTGTGGGCTGAAATATGCTTACTTCTGATAGGTGCAATTTTTTTGTAAGAAGCAGGAAAAGAAACCCTTTTCTACCTGTTTGAACCTATCTTCAAAACCCTCAAAACCCTAAGTATTTTGCATCTCTTGCAATGCTTGGGGTTTTTTAGCGTATTTCATAAAGCGGCTCTTGCTTGTTTTTTTCTATGTATCCTTACTTATTGCACTATGCTTTTTCATTCAAAACGAAATTTTATTTGGCTTTTTTTTCAAATAATGACCTGCTGGGCTTGCTTTCTGCCCTTGCAAGCGCAGAATCCTTGTTTTGATGTGAGTACGGTAAAGGGTTGCGCCCCCCTGACCGTAACCGTAGGCGACTGTTCGGGTGTGAGTCCGAATTTGGTTTTTTATCGCTTTGGCAATGCGCGTCCGCAAAATAGCCCTACTTTTACCTTCGAAAAAGCAGGCGTATATGCCATCACGCAGCTCATCAACACAGGGGCGAGTGGAGGCGATTCGCTTCGCATCGAAAATTTGGTTACGGTTTATGAATCCAAACCCTTCACGCCTGAAGTCTATATTTGCAGCGGCAGGCGCGTAGAAGTACGCATTTCCGATACTTATTATGATTTTTTTAAGATTATTTGGGATAACGAAGGCGAAACAATCGTAGAAAGCAACCAAATCGCCAGCCATGTTTTTGATAGTGATGAGCCTAAAAACTTGCGCATTAAAGGCGTTTTCGAAGATGCCTTAGAAAATTGCTTTGAATATCAGGAAGTTATCGTACCCATTAGCACGCGCTTGGCGGCTAATTTTAGCCTTTTAGAAACCCAAGAAGATGGCAGTCTTGTCTTTACTTTCGAACTGCCTGAAAATCAGCCCTATCAAATCCGAAAAAAAAGGGGCAATCAGGCTACCCAAGATTTAGAAAGGGTGCGTTTTCCGCGTCAGAATTTCACCTATCAGCCCAATGATAGCAGTAGTGTGTATTTTTTGGCTGCCGCAGGCACAGAATTTTGTAATGAGGAGGCTCTGCAAACGCCTGCCCTTTACGGGCTTTTTTTGGAAGTAGAAGCCTTAGCGGGCTTCAACCGTTTGGCGTGGAATCCTGCCTTGCTCCCTGCCACCGATTTTGTAGGGTATCAGATTTATAGAAACGACCAGCTTCTGACCGAAATTCGCAACCTGCGCACGACTACTTTTGAAGATTTTGAGGTAGTTTGTAGGCAAAATTATTGCTACCGTGTGGCGGCAATTTGGTACGATAGTGCAGCGCAAACGGTTTCGAATCGCCGCTGTGTGGTTGCTTCTTCTGATGCCAAGCCGCCCGAAGTGGATAGCTTTTTTGTGAGCATAGATAGTAGCAATCGCGTTTTTTTGCGTTGGCAATATCCTCAAAATCAGCAAGTTGAACAAATGTACCTCCTTAGCCAAACGCCCGACGATATTTACACACGCGAGCAACGTTTCAAAATCGATTCGGCGCGTCTTGATTTTTTTGACCCTTTTGCTGCCCCCAGCCTGCTCCAATACTGTTACCGCGCTTTTTACCTCAATGCCTGTGGGCAGTATTCGGATACGACGGCGGCTCTCTGCCCTATTTTTTTGCAGGTAGAAAGGCGTGAGCAAGATGCCATTTTGCAGCGCACCGACTACCAAAATGGGTTTGCGCCTGCTCGTCGCTATACCTTGCAGCTCTTTGATTTGGATACCGTTCTGATAGAAACACGCTCCTTTTCTGAAAACGAAACTGAAATTGATTTGAGCCAAACCGAACAACAGGCATGGCGGTTTCGCACTTGGGCAATCGTGGGGCAGGATACCACTTTTTCAAATTTCGCAATCTTATATCTGCCTTCTTTTTTGGAAATTCCGACGGCTTTCTCACCCAACGGAGATAGCATAAACGACGATTTTGGCGTAGTTTCGCGCTTTCTGGTGAGCTACCACCTACAAATTTTTAATAAATGGAATCAACTCATTTTCGAAACCAACGACCTCGAAAACCGTTGGGACGGCACCTTCGAGGGCAGACCCGCCCCTGCCGACGATTATACGGTGCTTATTAAAGCCACCGACCAAGTAGGCAAATCATACCAAAAAGCAACACTTTTGCGCCTATTGCGATAGGGTTTTACCCTTATTTTTATCTCTTTTTTACTTTTTTTCTAAGATTTTTTTGCTTTTCCTTTGCTTTTTTTTGTGGAATTGTGTAGTTTTAGAACCGAAGATAAGCACTATGACGTAATTTCCAAAATCCCTATCCTACCCAATACTTTATTTTTTACAGACAAATTTAAACGCTATGGTAGGAGAAACACTACAATTCGCACATCTTATTTTAGAGATGGTGTCCTTTATCGCGACGATTATCGGCATGACGGCACTATTCTTTGGCTATCGCACGCACCGCATTTCCTATAAGCAGCTCAATTTTCAGATTGTGGATAGATGCACTTCGCGCTTTCATCAGGTTATGCACCAACTGCACAAAGAACCCGACAACCCCGACGCTGTGGCGGCTTACTTAGGGCTTTGCAATGAGGAAGTTTTTTATTTTAAATACCGCTATCTGCCCGAAGATATTATCCTCGAATGGATAGAGGGCATGACCAGCACAGTGCCACATTGGGTAGGGCAGCAAAATGTCAATCATAGCCCCAACTGTGTGCGCTTTATCTTTGGCGAACAGAATTTGATTGATAATTATAGCCGCCTGCGCCTTGCCTTTACTTTTTCTTCTTATGAAGAGTATCAAATTTTGAAGCAAGACAAAAAAGCCTTTATCGCACGTGTGATTAAAAATATCCGCAAAAAATCTAAATCTTTGGAATGGGAATGGCAGCCTTCCGAGCCTGCACCTATTGTGGCAGACTAAAACAGCAAGACTTTTTCATAAACAAGATAACGTAGAAAAATAACCATCAGACACAAAAAAGCGAATGAAATTCTGTTTCATTCGCTTTTTTGTATGATTTTGAGGTTCAGAAGGGATAACAATTACATGGCAGCAGCGGTCTGTTTTTCGCCCTCTTTTTCAAGTGGCGTGAGATAAACTTGCGAAAAGTCGCGATACTGCATGGGGTTGTTGGGGAAATTCTTGACATGCGGTTTCAAAAGGCGATACCCTTCATCATACCAAAGCACCAAAACGGGAGCTTCTTCCATTGCTACGCTTTCGGCTTTCATCAAAAGTTGGTAGGCTTGCTGCTCATTGTCGGCGTTCATGGCTTGTTGGTATAATTGGTCGTATGCCGAACTTTGATAACGCGCAATGTTAGGGTATGAAACCTGCCCTACTTCGGTAGGCACGCCCTCGCTATAAAACATGCGCAAAAAGGCTTCGGGACTTGGAAAATCGGCAATCCAGGAAAGGCGCAACATCTGAAAATCGCCTTTCTGTGCTTTTTCGCTCAACTGTGCATGCGGAATGGGTGCAATTTCTATGTCGATGTTGAGCGTATTTTTGAGTTGGGTCTTGATTTCGCTCACCACTTGCGTATTTCGGTCGCCTTCGGGGTTGAAATAAAGCGTAGTGGCGGGAAAGCCCTTTCCGTTGGGGTAGCCTGCCTTTTGTAGGTACAAAAGTGCCGTATCGGGGTTAAATTCAAAACCGCGCACTTTTTCGGAAAGATAGCCCTTGTCTTTGAAGGAAGGCGGCGTGATGCCAAATCTGCCTGCATCATAAGCCTCACCACCTAAGACCAAATCCTTGATGCGCTCGCGATTGATGGCGTATGAAAAGGCTTTTCTAATATCAGGATTTTTAAAGAGATTATCTTGGTTCATAAAGACAATCAGTTGGGTCTGCATTTCAGGCTCGCGCTCTAAGGCAAAGGGTAGGCTACCATCTGCACGTTGCTGCTCGGAAAGAATATCTACGATATAGTCGGTAGGAAGGCGATAGACCATATCGAGGTTGTCCTTTTTAAATTCGAAAAGTTCGGTTTTTTTGTCTTTGATAAACTTGATTTTAATGGCATCTAAATAAGGTAATTGGTTGCCATAGCTATCTTTTTGGTGATAAGTGGGGTTGCGCTTCAAAATAATGGACACATTTTCGTCTATTTCAGATAAGACAAAAGCACCAGTGCCGACGGCTTTGTTGTATAAGTCTTTGCCGTATTTATCGAAAGCCTCTTTTGGGAAAATAAAACCTTCGGGACGGGCTAAGTAGCTAAGAAAGAGCGCGTTTGGGCGCACAAGTTGGAACTGTATCGTATAATCGTCTATGACTTTGATACCCGAAACGCCTTCTTTAAGCGGCGTGCCGTCTTGTGTGGCTTCGTAATGCTCACGTGCGCCTGCGATGATGTCGTCTATGACGCTAAAATTGCGATTCATCTCATGGCGTGTCGCCAGACGGGTAAAACAGTAAGCTACATCTTGCGCCTTTAATTCTCTGCCCTTTCCGCCTTCAAAACAAGGGTCGTCATGGAAAAGCACGCCCTTTTTGATTTTGATGGTATAAAGCGTATGGGTAGAATCTACCTGTGTGTCTTCTGCCAAGCAGGGTACGGTTTTGAGCGTGGCGGGGTCAAATTTATACAAACCCTCATAAATTTGAGAGGCAATTCTATAAGAATAGACATCTTGCACGCTATGGGGGAAGAGCGTCTTGATGTATTCGGTTTCGTTGGTTGTGAATACGCCTCCGTAGTAGCGGTCGCCTTTGGTAGGAGCTAAACCGCCTTTTTCCTCGTCAGGTGCGTTTTTCTGACAAGCTACCAGCAGCCAAGCTCCGCACAGCAGACTGAATAAGTAGCGCAAAGATTGTAAAAATTTATACTTCATCGGTTGTCATCAATTTTAGTAGCGATACAAGCTCTTGTCGTTATTTTTCAGAAAAAAACAGTGCGCAAGAGCAAATCAAATCAGCAAAAGGGGTAAGCCATTAGATAGTTCGCTAAAATTAGTGAAAAAATCTATTCCTTCTCACCCGAAGCCTCAAAATCTTTTTGATTTATCTATTCGAAGCCTTAAAAGTCTTTAAATGCGCCCTTTGTCTATCGTTTCAGAAGCATGCGCATGTCTTTGAGCATCTCGCTGGCAGGAATACCGATGATGTCCATGACCTCGACGGTGTAGTCGAAGAAGCGCATCAGATAGGGATAGAAAACAGAAGACTGCATCTCCAAGTTGTGGTTGAGCAAGCCTACGTATATGAGCATTTTGAACAAGACCCCAAAGGCAAAAGTGTATTTTATCAGACCAAAAACAATCCCCAAGACGTTGTCAAACGAGCCAAAGATGGTGTAGCCTATCATATCAGCAAGCATACGTCCGCCCCAATTGAGCAACAAGACCAAGCCAAAGAGTAGCAACATGGTCGTGATAAAAGGCAGCGTTTTGTTGTAGCCATTCACCCATTGGTCGGTAGAATCGAAGCCATTAAAGATAAGCCAAATCAGGACGTAGGCAAAAAATACAAAGGAAACGAGCGAAATGAGTTCCACAAGAAGTCCTTTTTGATAGCCGCGATACCCGCCGTAGAAAAGCACGATAGACATCAAGATGTCTATAAAGCGAAATTGCAGCTCAGAGATTCCTAAAAGTATGTCGTTCAACACGGCAGTAGGGATTTTGAGGTGAGGGAATAGATAAAAAAGTCGGTTAGCTCAATAATTCTTTGACCACTTTCGAGACAAGTTGGTTTTCAGCCTTTCCTGCTAAGGCTTTGGTAGCCATGCCCATTACTTTGCCCATCTCTTTGATGGTTGCGCCGCCCATTTGTGCTATCAGTTCGCTAAGAGCCGCTTTTATTTCATTTTCGTCCATCATTTTGGGCAAAAAGGTTTCAATCACTTCCATCTCTGCCTTTTCGCGCTCGGCTAAATCGCTGCGATTCTGGCTTTGATAGAGTTCGTAAGATTCTTTTCTTTGGCGTACTTGTTTCATCAGAATTTGCATCTCTTGTTGTTCGGAAAGCTGCTCCGAAGCTCCCTTTTCTGTTTGTGCCAATAAGATAGCCGCTTTAATGGCGCGTAGGGCTTCTAATTTGATGCTGTTGCGCTCGCGCATAGCGGTCTTGATTTCGGTTTCGATGCGTTCTTTTAGGCTGCTCATGGGAATAGGATTAAGGGAATAGTGAGAGGAGGGTCTCAAAAGTGGAAAGGATTAGGACGGGTCGGAAAGGGTTGTTTCCTATTATCTGGCTGCTTATCTTGCTGCACTTTTCCTTTTCTTTCGCTTCTGAAAACCCAAACACAGGGGCAGAGATATGCCGCGATATGCGAAATTTGTCTTAATTTTACAAAAATAAACCCTTCTTCTCTAATTCACAAACAAAAAGCCTATAAATATGACCCGTTTGAGTGTAAATATCAATAAATTCGCAACCCTACGCAATGCAAGGGGGGGGAACAACCCCGATGTACTCAAAGCCGCCCTCGACTGTGAGCGATTTGGAGCGCAAGGGATTACTGTACATCCGCGTCCCGACGAGCGTCATATCCGCTATGCCGATGTCTATGCGATTGCCCCAAAAATTGGCGTAGAATTGAACATTGAAGGCAATCCACAAGAAGGGAAGTTTTTAAATCTTATCCAAGACATTCGCCCTGCACAGGCAACGCTTGTCCCCGACGCTACCGATGTGCTTACCTCCAATCAGGGTTGGGATACCCTTCGGCACGCCGATTATTTGAAGGCTACCATCGAGAAAATAAAAAGTTGGGGCGTGCGCGTTTCTATCTTCATAGACCCCATCGAAAGCCATATCGCAGGGGCTGCCCAAGTGGGAGCAGATAGGGTAGAACTTTATACCGAAGCCTATGCACAGCAGTTTAGCCAAGACCCACAAAAGGCACTCGAACCCTATGCGAAGGCAGCAAAAAAGGCACAGCAAGTAGGTTTAGGCTTAAATGCAGGACACGATTTAGACCTTCACAATCTTTCCTTTTTGGTGCAAAACATTCCACTAATAGACGAGGTTTCTATCGGACACGCCTTAGTTTGTGATGCCCTTTATTTGGGGTTGGAAAAGACGATACAAGCCTATCTCAATGCCTTAGCCATAAAATCCTAACCTTTCGAACCGAAAGCGTGTTCTTTTCAAAGCCTTTTCATCTTAAAATACTTTCACCTTAAAAAATTTTCACTTTAAAAAATCATTTTGGGGTCTAAAATTTAATTTTTTCAGATGGAAAAAAAACGCTACACCAAATCAAACCTTCCTTCAAAAATCTGCAAAACCTGCCAAAGACCCTTTGAGTGGCGCAAGAAGTGGGAAAAAAATTGGGAGCAGGTACAATATTGCAGCCAAAGATGCAGGGGCAAAAAAACAAACCCCAAGAATCTTGAATATTCTTAGGGTTTGAATTTGAAGATTTTGTAGCACCTTGCACCATTTGGGCTTAGTGGCAGGGTAGGGGAAAGTCGGAAACGGCAAATTTGATTTTAAAATCGTAATGCCACCATTCATTGGAAATGCTTTTAAAGCCTACACTTTCCATTGTGCTTTTGAGAAGGCGGCGGTTGGCTAACACTTCGGCAGGGAAGTCGAGGTAGGTATGATGGGCTTTTTTTCCGAAAAAATCGTAAGGCGTACCCATGTCGAGTTCCTCGCCTGTTTCGCGCAGGATAAGTGTCAGGTCTATGGCGCAGCCTTTGTTGTGGTTCGAGCCTTTGCGTGGGTCGGCTACATAGCCTTTGTGCGGCGTGCTATTCCATAAGACCCATTGCACCGAAAGCGGACGGTAGCCGTCGTGTATTTTGATGGCGTAACCTTTTTCTAAAAACTTCTTTTGTGCTTGTAGCAGTGCCTCTGCCGCTACTTTTCGCAAAAGGGCTTTGGGGCAGGGATAGACTTTTTTCTTCATAAAATTGTCTTCGGTAGCATAGCGAATATCCAGTACCCAAGTGGTATCTATTTGCATCAAATCCACAAAGGCAGAATCGGGCAGATTGCGCCAAGTCGTATCCAAAGTGGTGTCCAAAGGCGAGCCTTTTTGCTTTTGGTTCATCTCAAACGCTTTTTGCGTAGAGTCTGCCTTCGAGGAAAGGGCGTGCCGACTTGTCGCATTTGCCGCTTCCCTGCTTATTTGCTTTTGGGCAGCCGTATTGATGCCTTGATAGCGTGCCTCTTGTGGGGCTTCTTTTTTGAAAAAGACCCAAAGCGCAATCCCTATCATAGAAAGAAATAGAAGAAGGCTAAGAAAGGTAGCGATAATTTTCATGTTGGAAAGAGAAAGTAGGTAAGGGATAGCAAACAATATAGTGTCAAATACGGCAAAGACGCAGTTTTTAGCCGAAGAGAACAGATTTTTAATCGTAAAAAAAGCAAAAAACGGCTAAAAAAAGAAAAAAACAGACCTTTTTCGGGTTAAAAAACGTATCTTATCCAACCAAAACTTTTGAAGCCATGCAAGCCTCTCTTTTTTCTCTGCGGCGCGTATTTGTTACGCCTTTGGCTTTTTTCAGCGTGTTGTTTTGTCTTTTTTCGGTATCTTTTCTGACCTCGCCCACAGCAAAGGCACAACACGACGTAGAAGAAGCCCTCGATTATTTTCGCTTAGGCAATCTTTCCCAAGCCCAACAGATGTTGGAAGAAAACCTCCGCTTAGATGCGCAGGACATCTCCTCACGCCTTTATTTGGGTCTGATGGTAGAGTATTTGGGCGAAACCGAAAAAGCAATTTCTATTTGGGAAGCGGGGCTTTGTGGCAAAAGTTCAGACTTCGACCTCTACATGCAAATTGGTGAGAGCTACTACCGAAGGGGAAAATTTAATGAATTATACCCCGAAGAATCTTTTTTCAAGTCCGAATTGCAGGGCGATACCCTCGATACGGGCAGCGATAGCACCCATCAAGACTTTTTCAGTAGGTCTATCCTAAGCTATGAAAAAGCCGCCTCCATTGCACCTTACGAACCCGACCCACTCTTGGCGTTGCTTTTTATCCACAAAGATAGAAAACGCTACCCCCATGCCTTGCAATATGCCGACAAACTCAATACCTTTTTTCCCGAAAACGCCGACTATTGGATAGAAAAAGCAACCCTACTTTGGGAAAACGACCAAAAAGAAGTTGCCTTCGAAACGGCACAAAAAGCCCTCGAACTCAATCCGCAGCACCCCGAAGGCTACAAATTGGCTGCCAAATACCACCGCCATGTGGAAGCGGATAGCCTTGCTGATTTAGAAGATAAAAAGTATGGTTTCTACAAAAAAGTCCCTGATTTTGTCAAATTAGAATGGGATACGACTTATTACAACCTTCTTGCGCCTTTCCTCAATACCACTTCGAGGCTCAAACTTAGTGAAGAAGAAACCCAACTTGCCTTCGAAAAAATTGTACCCTCGAAAGAGCCTACAAGCCGATACGACGAACTGATGACCATTCTTTTGGCAAACCCCTATTCGCTTACCTTAGCACAGTTTGAAGAGGGCGCGGAAATTGTAGCAGAACCCGACTTTGTAGGCGAAAACGACATGGCAAGCGGTCAGTATTATCTTTTCCAACTTTTGGAAAGCCAAAAACTCGACCCTTTGCGCACTCGCAAGGTCTTGGAAGCCTTGTATCTGGTAAGGGCGCGTGGCTTAGGGCGTTTCCTTGTAGAGCAACTTCAATACGCCGAACTTTCAGAGGAGCAAACAAGCCTTTATTTTCAATTTGTAAGGAGGCTGCGCGACGATTCTTTGCTGCCCTATTTGGTGCAAATGGTCTATCAAAACCGTCAGGAGCAGCCCACTTTTCGCTTTGGAAAGCAAAAGAAAAGCAAGTTAGCCCGACAGCAGGCTTCTCAAAATGGCTTAGTGAGTCAGGCTGTTTTTGCCTTAGCCGAAATTGCACATCACGACGTAGAGCCGCTTCTGCAAGCGTTTAGCACCTTGCAAGGTGTGGAATTATATGCCCAAGCTGCCCTTTTGGTAAAGAGCAAAGACGAACTTTATCTCAAAAATATGGAGGAAAGGCAGCGCAAGCAGCGCGTTTTTAGTCCCCAACTTGCCGATTATCTCTTGCAAAACATTTCGCCTTATCAAGGCTACTACAAGCGCGTCCTCAAATTGGCAAAGCGTCTGCGGTAATTTTCCAAAATTTTAGCACATAACGCTATCAGAGCAAGAGTCTGATGACGTTATGTGTTGTATTTTTGTCTTTTCAATTTCTAATTTTCTGCCCATGAACTTGCGCTTCTTTCGCCTTTTTGCCCTACTCTTTTTGCTATCCTTCCTACTATCCTTTTCGATAGGCACACTTAGCCCGCTTTTGGCGGCAGGTCAGAATCCTACTTATCGCTATCAGGTCGATTTGAAAAAGTCTGAAAACGGCAAACTCTTTGTCGAGCTTTTGGTAGGAACGCTTACCGAAGAAAAGGTACAATTTTGCCTGCCTGCTATGGTGCCGGGTACGTACAAAGTCTATGATTTTGGGCGTTTTGTATCTGATTTTCAAGCCCTTGATGCGGAAGGTAAGCCCCTGACCATCGAGCAACTAAACCCCAACACTTGGGAAATTGCGCCTGCCCAAAAATTGCATACCATTCGCTACGCCGTCCGAGAAACCTTTTCCGACGCGCAAAGCCCTGTCGTCTTCGAGCCTGCGGGTACTTCCTATGATGCGGAAAATCTCTTTGTGATGAACACGCACGCCATCTTTGGCTACTTTAAAAATAGAGAACGCGAGCCTTTCGAAATCGAAATCAAAAAGCCTGCGGATTTTTATGGCTCTACCTCGCTTATCGCCAAGACGCAGGAGAAAGAGCGCGACGTATTCGAAATCCAAAGTTATCACGATTTGGTAGATGCGCCCATGATGTATTGCCGCCCCGATACCGTCAATTTTGAAATTGGCGGAGCGCAGATTTTGGTTTCGGTTTATAGCTCGAAAGATAAAATCAAGGCGAAAGACATCGCTGATGGTATCTACCAGACGCTTTTAGCGCAAAAGCGTTATCTCAACGACGAACTGCCTATCCGCAAGTATGCCTTTTTGCTCAACTTCTTTTCAGGAAATAGCAAAAGTGGAGCTTATGGCGCATTAGAACATTCCTATTCGTCTTTCTATCATCTGCCCGAAATGCCTATCGAGTATATCCTGCCTTCGGTGATAGAAATTGCGGCACACGAGTTTTTTCATATCCTCACGCCTTTAAATATTCATTCAGAGGAGATTCATTATTTTGACTTTGCGAACCCCAAAATGTCTAAGCACCTTTGGCTTTACGAGGGGGTTACAGAATATTTCGCGCATCACGCGCTACTTTGTGGCGGTTTGAGCGAACTTTCCGATTTTTTGGAAACCATGCGCGAAAAAATCTTATCGGCACGCCAATACAAGGATACGCCCTTTACCGTCATGTCGTTGGGCTGTTTGGATAAACATGAAGACGAATACGGCAACGTCTACGACAAGGGCGCACTTATCGGTTTGTGTCTGGATTTGAAATTGCGCATCTTATCCGAAGGCAAATATGGGCTTATCAACCTGATGCAAGACCTTTCCAAACGCTATGGCAAAGAAAATCCTTTCAAAGATGACGAGCTTTTTGATGTCATTACCGAACTTACTTATCCCGAAATTCGCACTTTCTTTGCCAAACACGTAGAAGACAATCAGCCCCTACCCTTCGAAGAACTTTTTGCACAGATTGGCATTTCCTATCAGGCAGAAGGTGAAACGCAGAATATCTTTATCGGCGAAATTTCATTAGCCGCCGATGTAACAACGCGCAAACTCTTTATCTCCGAAGTCAATACCGAAGATGAGGCTACCAAAAAAATAGGTTGGCAAGCCGACGATGTCATCGAAACCGTAAATGGACAAGAAGCCTCTGCCGATACGATTTTGGAAGTCTTTGAAAAGGCAAAAGATGGCGATGTCTTGAAGTGGGAAGTGAAAAGAAAGGTCAAGGGAAAGGATAAGATTGTCAAAATCAAAACGCCTATTTCCTTCAACAAACAAAAAGTATTGCACCATTTCGAACCCGAAGACCTCACAGGCAAAAAATTAGACCTCCTACGCGATTGGAAGCGCATGGGCGAGTATCAGCAGCGTTATGGAAAATAACATTGCCTCAAAAATCATAAACTCTAATAAACTTTTGCTATTCTGAAAAGAAGCAGCAGTTTGAAGTGCTAAAAATAATACCCACTTGGCAGGGACAAGGCATACCTTGTCCCTACTTTGTTTGATAGGGACAATTTTTAATGCCATAGTTTTAAAGCACTTTATTTTGTGTATTGGTATAAAATGCCGTATCTTTGAAAGTCCGAATGTTGTTTTTGCCCCCAATTATCCAAATAAAGGGCGCGAAAGCGATTCGGACTTCACGCTTTTCAACGCTTTTAAGAATGATAGACCCCCATGCACCGCGCTATAGCGAAGCCTTTTCGCGCTTGCTTTCCGTCATGAACGATTTACGGGAGAAATGCCCTTGGGATAGAAAGCAGACCTTAGAGAGCCTACGTTATCTGACGATAGAAGAAGTCCATGAACTTTCGGAAGCCATCTTGCAGCAAGATTTTGATGAAATCAAGAAAGAGCTTGGCGATGTCTTGTTGCATCTGGTCTTTTATTCTAAAATTGCAGACGAAAAAGGGGCTTTTGATATTGCCGATGTCATCAATGCGCTTTGTGAAAAATTGATTGCCCGTCATCCGCATGTCTATGGTGCAGAAGCGAACCAAACGGCAAGCGAGTCGTCGGCAGATGAAATCAGGGCAAATTGGGAAAAAATCAAAGCCGCCGAAAAAGCCCAAGCCCAGCAAGCGGGCGCACCGCTGCCTTCGGTTTTAGATGGCGTGCCAATTTCGCTACCCAACTTAGTCAAGGCAATGCGTATCCAAGAAAAAGCGCGTGGCGTAGGTTTTGATTGGGAAAAAATAGAGCAGGTTTGGGAAAAGGTGCAGGAGGAGTTAGCCGAGTTTTCGCAGCATTGTACGCCAGAAGGCACACCTACCGAGCTTGTCGCCGCCGAGGAGGAATTTGGCGATTTACTCTTTGCCTTAGTCAATTACGCGCGTTTTGCAGGCATCAATCCCGAAAACGCCTTAGCCAAGACGAATCAAAAATTTACCTATCGCTTCCAATACATCGAGCGAAAAGCCGACCAAGAGGGGCGCAGCATCAGCCAACTTTCCCTCGAAGAGATGAACCGTTTTTGGGAAGAAGCCAAAAACGAACCCCAAGCACGATAGAGCTTTTCCACAAGAAGGTCTCAAATACTTATCCTTATGAAATTTACTGTTCAACAAATCGCACAATTAGTAGGCGGCATAGTAGAAGGCAATCCTGACGCGCTCATAGAAACGGCTGCTAAGATTCAGGAGGCAAAAACAGGAAGCATTGCTTTTTTAGCGAACCCTAAGTACGAACCTTTTTTATATGAAACCCAAGCCAGCGCGGTCTTAGTCAATGCTAATTTGGTGCTACAAAAAGAGGTCGTCCCTACCCTGATTCGCGTCCCTGATGCCTATATCGCCTTTACCAAACTATTAGGCGAATACCAAAAGATGACCCAAAAAAGACCCACAGGCATCGAACAACCAGCCTTTATTGCGCCAAGTGCGACAATAGACCAAGAGGTCTATGTAGGGGCTTTTGCATACGTAGGCGAGCAGGTGAAAGTAGGCAGAGGGGTGCAAATTTTTCCACAGGTCTATATTGGGGCTAACTGTGAAATTGGCGAGGGAACGGTCTTGTATGCAGGCGTAAAATTGTATCCTAATACCAAAGTAGGGAAAAATTGCCAAATCCATGCAGGGGCAGTAATCGGCAGTGACGGCTTCGGATTTGCCCCGCGTGCAGACGGAAGCTATGAAACTATACCCCAATTAGGTAACGTCGTGATAGAAGACGAGGTAAGTATTGGCGCAAATACCACCATCGATTGTGCCACCTTAGGTGCTACGCTGATAGAAAAGGGCGCGAAATTAGACAACCTTATCCAAATCGGACACAATGTTCGAATCGGAGCGCACACCGTCATGGCAGCACAAACGGGCATCTCTGGCTCTACTTCTATCGGCAGCTATTGTATGATTGGCGGACAAGTAGGCATGGCAGGGCATATCGAAGTGGCGGATAAGACCCGAATCGGAGCGCAGTCGGGACTTAGCAAATCCGTCAAAAAAGCAGGCACGAGCATTATCGGCTCACCTGCCGTCGATTACGTTACCCAAATCAAAAACTATGTAGTGGGTAGGAATTTGGCACAACTTCAAGAGCGCGTCTTGGATTTAGAGCGCAAAATCGCAACCCTTTTCAAGGGGTAGCATAGCGATAGCAGTGTTACTTTCTAAAAATCATAGCCCTTTGTAGGCACAAGGCGCAATTTCAAACCAAAAAAATCAAATTTTCATACCAATCAAAGCGATATGGCACGTATTCTTACAGGCATACAAAGTTCGGGCAGACCGCATCTGGGCAATCTTTTGGGGGCTATCCTGCCTGCCATCGAGCTTTCGCGTCAGTCGGGCAATGAGTCTTTTTTCTTTATTGCCGATTTACATTCGCTCACTACCATCAAAAATGCCGCCGAGCGCGTAGAAAATGTGCGTGCGGTGGCGGCGGCGTGGCTTGCTTTTGGTTTTGATACGGAAAAAAATACCTTCTACCGTCAATCGCGCATAGCAGAGGTCTGTGAGTTGGCATGGCATCTTAGCTGTTTCACGCCTTTTCCGATGTTGGCAAATGCTCATTCTTTCAAAGACAAATCCGACCGCCTTTCTGATGTCAATGCAGGGCTTTTTACCTATCCTGTCTTGATGGCGGCAGATATTTTATTGTATGATGCCGATTTTGTACCCGTAGGAAAAGACCAACGCCAACACTTGGAGATGACGCGCGACATCGCACAGAGTTTTAATAGACACTATGAAAGTGAGGTCTTTGTGTTGCCACAAGCCAAAATTAGCGAGGAGGTGCAGACGATTTTAGGTACAGATGGCGCAAAGATGAGCAAATCTTACGGCAATACGATTGATATTTTCCTGCCCGAAAAGCAGCTCAAAAAGCAAATCGCGACCATCAAAACCGACAGCACGCCTTTGGAAGAGCCAAAAGACCCCGATACTTGTTTGGTCTTTGGGCTTTACAAACTCTTGGCAAATGAAACACAAATTCAAGAAATGCGACAAAAATATGTAGGCGGAAACTATGGCTACGGACACGCCAAAGCCGAACTTTTGGGACTCATTTTAGAAAAATACCAAGAGCCAAGACGCATTTTCAACCATTATATCCAAAACCCGCAAGATTTGGAAAAAGAGCTTGAAAAGGGAGAGAAAAAAGCCGCTGCCATTGCACAAGGCGTTTTAGAAAGGGTCAGAAAGGTATTGGGTTTTTCTTAAAAAATGCTAATTTGCCCTTTTTCAAAAGGCATCTCGATAAAAAAGGTTATCTTTAAGCGTCGATAGGGCTTTGCCTTTATCGACGTTTTTTTTCTCATTGATTTTGCTTTTCGTATAGAAGGGGCTGAAAATTTTGTAAAAACTGCCCACTTATTTATCACGAAGGCAGGTTTTCTCATTTCTCGGTTTCTAATTCTTTTCTCTCTAAGATGAAATTTTTACCCTCTTTGTCCGCTTCTTTGCTCGCTTTGGGGTTGAGCCTGACGGCGGCGGCACAAAATTCGGACGCACTCTTGCGCTATCCCGACCTAAGTCCTGACGGCAAACAAGTAGCCTTTTCCTATCAAGGCGACATCTGGACTGTCCCCACAGAGGGCGGCAGAGCCTTCCGCCTCACCATTCACGAAGGCTATGAGTCTATGCCGCGTTTCAGTCCTGACGGCAAACAAATTGCCTTCAATTCGGATAGATTTGGCAATGAAGACCTCTTTGTCATGACTGCCGAAGGGGGCTTCCCACAGCGGCTGACCTACCACACCTCAAACGATATTTTAGGGGGCTGGACAAATGATAACCGTCTTATTTTCAATAGCCGCAGAGATTACGCACAGGCAGAATGGGGGTCAGAATTTCATACCATATCAGCGCAGGGCGGCACGCCTGAACGCTTTTTAGACGCTATCGGCTATACGCCTGCTGTTTCTGCCGACGGGCGTTTGGTTGCATACGTGCATGGCTACAACAACCCCGAACGCAAGCGGTATCGTGGCTCTGCCAATCGCGAAATTTTTGTGTTCGATACCAAAACCAAGACTTATACCCAAATTACAAGTTTTGCAGGAAACGACATGCACCCTCAATGGGCAGGCAATACGCTCTTTTTTATCAGTGAGCGCGACGAAAGCTACAACCTTTTCCGCCTTACCTTCGAAGAGGGCAAACCCAAAGGCGAACCCGAACAGCTCACGCAGTTCAAAGACGACGGCGTGCGCCACTTCGGACTCGATGCAAATGGAAAAAAAGCAGTCATAGAACAGGGTACAAAAATTTTGATTTTAGACCTCGAAACCAAAAAAATAGAGCCGCTACAAGTAGCCCTCACCCAAGACTACCGCTTCGACCCTGTGGAGGCGAAGACCTATTCGCGTGGTATGCAGCAATACCAACTTTCACCCAACGGAAAATATTATGCCTTTACCATCAGAGGCGAAATTTTCCTTTCCGAAGCCCACAAAGAGAAAAGTCAGACCGTTAGGCTTACCCAACACGCTTTTTATGAGCGCGAACCCACTTGGCTCAACGATTCTACCCTGCTTTTCCTTTCAGATAGAGAAAACGGACAAAACGACATCTTTTTATTGCGCTCGTCTGATAAAAATCAGCCCCATCTTTTCAAGACCTTAAAGCGCGAAACCTTACGCCTTACTAATTCTGCCGAAGATGAAACGAATTTGAATATTTCGCCCAACGGCAAAAAAATAGCCTTCGTCAGAGGCAGAGGCACGCTTGTTACGGCAGATATTGACGCAAATGGCAAGATTTCTAATGAAAAAATATTGCTAAACGGTTGGGCTACGCCAAGTGGCTTGGCATGGAGTCCTGATAGCAAGTGGCTCGCTTATAGCCTCGAAGACCTTTATTTCAACGAAGAAGTCTATATTCAGGCAGCGGATAATAGCCGAAAGCCTGTCAATGTGAGCTATCACCCAAAAGGCGATTATAGTCCCGTTTGGAGCAAAGACGGCTCTAAATTGGGTTTCCTTTCGATGCGAAACAATGGCGATTCTGATGTGTGGTTTGTTTGGCTTAGAAAAAAAGACTGGGACAAAACCAAACAAGATTGGCTCGAATATGACCCCGAAGAAGCGAAAAAAGAACCCAAAAAAGAGGAAAAAAAGGACGACAAAAAAGAGGAGGTAGAGCCTATTGTGATAGATTTTGAAAACTTACACCACCGCTTGGTGCAGGTTACGAATTTGCCCGCAGGCGAATCCGACCTACAAATTTCACCCGACGGCGAAACCTTTTATTTTGTTACAAACCGACAAGGCAGAGCGGGTTCTTATAGTGCCGACCAAGACCTCTATTCTATCAAATGGGACGGCAAAGAGCGCAAGAATCTGACCGCGAACAATACCAAGCCTTATGCTGTTTCGCTTTCCGCAGATGGCAAATATTTGTACTATGCCAAAGAAGGCGGCATGCTTTTTAGGGTAGAAAATAAGGGCGGCACACCCGAAAATATGCCTTTTGCCGCGCATCTGACCATCGACTTTGAAAAGGAAAAAGAGCAAATCTTCGGACACGTCTGGAAACTTTTAGACCAAAACTTCTACGACCCCGAATTTCATGGGCAGGATTGGAAAAAACACGCCCAAAAGTACAAGCCTTGGGCAATGCTTGCCTCCACAGAGCGCGATTTTAAAGATGTGCTAAACCTGATGTTGGGCGAACTCAATGCAAGCCACATGGGATACTACAACGCCGACCGCGCTGATAGACAAAGGCAAAAAATGGGACTTATCGGTGCAGAAGTGCGTCCGCTCAAAGAAGGCGTAGAGATTGTGCGCGTCATTCCCAATTCGCCTGCTGATAGAGAGGAAAGCAAACTTGCCAAAGGCGATATTATTCTTTCTGTTGATGGGGAAAAAATAGAGGCGAAACAAAATTTTTATGCCCTTTTTGCCAACAAAACCGAAGAAAGTAAGGTAGTCTTAGAAGTAAAAGATGCAAAGGGCAGCCTAAGACAGGTAGTTTTGCGCCCTGCTTCTTCTTTGCGAACCGAACTATACGAAGAATGGGTAGCCGAGCGCAAAGCCCTTACCGAAAAATATTCCAACGGGCGTTTGGGCTATATTCACATCGAGGGCATGAACTGGGAAAGTTTCGAGCGTTTCGAGCGCGAATTGGCGGCAAGCGGAGAAGGAAAAGACGGTATCGTGATAGATGTGCGCTTCAATGGCGGCGGCTGGACTACGGATTATCTGATGGCAGTCTTGACTGTAAAGCAACATGCCTATACCATTCCGCGTGGTGCTACTGATAGCTTCAAAAACCACAAGCAATTTGAAAGTTATTATCCTTATGGTGAAAGATTGCCTTTTGCGGCTTGGGTCAAGCCCTCTATTACGCTTTGCAACGAACATAGCTACTCGAATGCTGAAATTTTTTCACACGCCTACAAAGAAAATAAATTAGGAAAAGTAGTGGGCGTACCTACCTTCGGAGCAGTTATCTCTACGGGAGGAGCATCTTTGATAGATGGCTCTTTGGTGCGATTGCCTTTCCGCGCTTGGTTTGTGAAAAGTTCGGGCAAAAACATGGAAAATATCGGAGCAGAGCCTGATATTATCCTGCAAAACTCGCCCGACGGCAAAGCCAAAGGCGAAGACGAACAACTCAAAAAAGCCGTAGAGGAACTTTTGAAAGACATCAAATAGCAATGTTGTTAAGTTCTAAAAGTTAGGTACAAATGCAGGGACAAGGTATTGACAAGATATGCAAGCCATTGCCTTTTCCGCAGAGAGATGGAAACAAAAAGAGTTTTCAGACCCAAAAATACATAGGGACGCTTTGAAAGCGTCCCTATTTTTTTGAAAAATCTTTGCCTACCTTTGCAGCACTTTTCAAGTAGCCTGCGTCTTGACCACAACAACCCTTAAACAATAACGTCTTGCGTGAATCCAGAACCTTCCGAAATAGAGCAAAAACTAATAGAAGGCACAAAAAAGGGCGAGCGACACTGCCAAGAGAAACTCTATAAGCATTTCTACGGCTATGGCATGTCTATCTGCTTGCGCTACGCACCCTCACGCGAGGAGGCAAGCGAAATCCTGAATGATAGCTTTCTGAAAGTTTTTAAGAAGATTGAACAATACGATTTGCAAAAATCGTTTCGTGGGTGGCTCCGCCGTATCATCATCAATACCGCCATCGACTACTTCCGTCGAAATGAGAAACACTACCATCATTTGGAAGTAGAGAAAGCCGCCGCCAGCGAAGAATCTACTGCCGATGCCATCAGCAACCTAACGGCAGAGGAAATCTATGCCTTAGTGCAGAAACTACCCGACATCTATCGCCTCACCTTCAATTTATACGAAATAGAAGGCTTTTCACACGAAGAAATTGGGCAGCAGTTAGGTATCCCCGCAGGCACTTCGCGCTCCAATCTTTCACGCGCCAAGCAAAAATTACGCGCTCTGATTCAACAACATTTCGGAAACAAGCATCAAGCCTTTTTCAAATAAAACGCAAAACCGTCTTTCAAGCATGGACAACGAATACGATAAGTTTAGAAAAGTTTTTCAAGAATACGAACCTGCATTTTCGCCTGATGCCGATTGGGAAAAAATGCGTCAAAAATTAGACGAAGACAATCGCAGGCAATTCTTGTTTAGAATTGGCAAGCAGTGGGGGACTGCCCTTGTCGCTGCCTGCCTCACTATGGCGGTCGCTACGACGGTTCTCTATCAAAATCTGCCCCAAGAAAGCACGCAAGAAAACAAAGAGGGTTTCAAACTCGCACAGAAGCAGGCAAATCGCCCAAATGATACGCAAAACCGTAGCCAAAACCAAAGTCAAAACCAAAGTGAGGCAATTCCCGACTTGATGCCCTCAAATCTGCAAGCAGAGAAGGACGCAAAACAAGCCCAACTTTTGGCGCAAGCTACCCAAACTTTTGAGCCAAAACAAAACAAGACAAATCAAACCCAGAACGCCGCCTTTACGACCCTCGAAGAAGAAAAAAATGAGCAAATCGCGCAAATCGCAAACGGCGAACTTTCGCGCCCTGCCGCTCTACAAATTGCCTTCCTAAGCCCCGAACTTGCCCAAAATGCACCCCATTTGGTAAGTCCGCCTTTTGAAAAGAAACCTACTACCTTTGCCAAACCATTCGAGCAGAGCCTTTCGGCAAATCAAAAGCCTGAAAAAGCCCTTGCCCTAAGTTTGGGGGCAGGCATAGATTTGCAGGGCGGTTTTGGAACAGAAACCCATTTGGCTTTTAGCACAGGAGCGGGTTTTTGGGGCAATCTCAAAAAAGGAAAAGTAAGTTTGGCGTGGGGGCTTTTGTATCGCAAAAACAAACTCAAAACGCTGCCTAATGCGCTGCCAAGTGGTATTGCAAGCGATTTTGACAACTTAGGCAATGCCGAAGATATAGTGGCGATGTGGAAAAACGAAACCCATATCCAGACCCAAACCCTCGAAGTGCCGCTTTTGCTACAATATCAGGTCTTGCAAAATGAAAAAATAAGCCTGCATGTAGGCACAGGATTGCTCAACTTATACCATTTGCAGCATACCGAAAGGGCGCGAGTAGGCTTGGTATTCACCGACGAAACCGACCCACGCAACACCAGAACAGAATTTCACAATCAATATAAAGAATCAAAAGGCGAATTAGTATTAGCCGCCGCCACACAAATTCAGGCAGGGCTGACCTTCAAACCTAATTCGCGCTTTAAAGTACAAGTGGAGCCGTATTGGAACATTCCTCTGCGTCCATTTGGTTCGGAAGGGGTATTTGTTCAGAAAACAGGCGTAACGACGCGCTTTTTAGTAGGCATTTAAAGACCCTTTAAACGCCCAAAAAAAGACTTTCACGCGCCTTTTGAACAAATATGGAACTTAGGATTGGCAAACCTTGATGAGGTTTGCCAATTTTTCTTTTCTATCAGAACAACAAAAAAACATATTTTCATACAACATTTTCATACCGCCATTCGTACTTTCTAAAAGGCTACTGCAACACAAAAAATGGCAAAGCCTGACAGTCATCAGGGTAGGATAGGCTGCTGCCTTGTCCGAAGTTAGATTGAAACAAAACGGCGAAAAAACAAATGCTAAGAGTTTTCAAAACTTTTAGGATTCAAGTCAAATTTTATTTCATTACAAAACAAGAAAATATGAAAACGCTTTTTTTTAAGTATAAATGGGCAACTTTGGGTATCCTCCTCGGCGGTATTGCGGGCTTTTTTTATTGGAAAGAAGTGGGCTGTTTGAATGGTCAGTGCCTCATACAGTCGGTTTGGTACAATTCCACAGGCTACGGCATGCTGCTGGGCGGCTTGCTTGCCTCTATGATTGCTGATGCGGTAGGGGCTATCAAAAAAACGGATTGAGAAAAACGCAAAAAATAGACAACAAAGGGCATAGTTTTTAGATTTTTACTAATATTGCCACTCAAATCTCGAAATTATGCCCCAACTCATCGACCTTTCCAAAACGATTGCTTACGATCCCAACGACCCTTGGTTTATGCGCATCAAAGTAAAACATTTTTCGCATAAGCGCAGTGCCTTTCTGATTCGCTTTTTTTTGGGATTGCCCAAAAAGTTATTTCCCAAAAATTTCACAGGTTGGGCAGACGACAAAATCGTTTCTATGGGCGTGCATGCCAGCACACACATAGACGCGCCTTGGCATTATAGCCCCACTTGCAAGGGCGAAAAAGCCAAAACCATCGACGAAATTCCTTTGGAGTGGTGCTATGGCGACGGCGTAGTGTTGGATATGAGTTGGAAAGAAGACTTTGAAGTGATTACGTTGGAAGAGGTAAAAAATGAACTAAAACGTTTGGATTTCAATTTGAAAGCGTATCCAAATCCTATCGTGCTTATCCGCACCGACCGCGACAAGTATGCAGGCACGCCCGATTTTCCCAAGCGTGGCACAGGCATGAGTGCAGAAGCAACGCGCTGGCTTATCGAGCAGGGCGTAAAGGTGATGGGGATAGACCAATGGGGATTTGATTTGCCGCTGCCTTATATGGTGGAAAAAGCCAAAAAAGATAAAAATGCTGATTTATTTTGGGAAGCACATTTGGTAGGGCAGACGCATGAATATTGCCACATGGAACAACTCACCAATTTGGCAGCCCTTCCGCCAAAAGGATTTAAAGTAGCCGTTTTTCCACTTAAAATCAAAGGCGCGTCTGCTGCTCCCGCGCGTGTGGTTGCTATCATAGAATAATACAAAGATGTATAAAATTTTAATTACAGGAAACTACCAAAAAGACTACAATCGCGATTTGGTCGTCTTTGAAGGTCTAAAACAAGTAGGGGCTGCGCTCACGTTTTTCCCTTATGCCAAAAAGAGTACAACGCTTGCCACACAAATTCATAAAATAGCCCAAGAAAATGATTTTGTTTATCTGCCTTCTTTTACCCATGCCGACGTTGCCTTCGTAAAAAAAGCCATTGGAAAGAAGCCCTTACTTTTCGACCCACTCATTTCGCGCTACCTAAGCAAGGTCTTCGACTACAACCAAGTTTGGCGATACTCGCCTCGCGCCCTCAAAAACTACGGCAAAGATTATTTTGCCCTGCACAAAGCCGACCTTGTTTTAGCCGACACGCCTTCGCACAAAAATTATTATATCAAGACCTTTCGCCTTGCGCCTGAAAAAATTTGCGTTGTGCCTGTTGGCGTAGATACCCAAATATTTTTCCCAAAAAAGGTTCAGGCTGTTTCTGATGCTACTGAAAAAAAGCCTTTTTTAGTAGGGTTTTATGGCAGTTTTGCACCTTTACAAGGTGTTTTAAAAATTGCACAGGCAGCCCATCTGCTTCAAACCCAATATGCAGACCGTTTAATGGAACGCCAAATTCATTTCCAAATCATAGGGGACGGCTTCGAGCATCAAAAACTAAAAGACTTTTTAGATAAACACGCACTTCAAAATTTTGATTGGATAGGAAATGTAGCCTACGAAAAACTGCCTACCTACATTCAATCGTGGGATTTAGCCTTAGGTATTTTTGGTGAAAGTTTGAAGGCTGATTTGGTAGTGCCTAATAAAGTATATCATTATTTGGCGTGTAAAATTTGTACGCTTACCAAACAAAGTCCTGCCATGCAGGAGCTTTTCGAAACAGGCAGAGAGCTTCAAACTTGCCTCAATACGCCTGAATCTATTGCCGAAAACATATACTATCTGCTTAAAAATCAAGAGATTAGAGAAAAAATAGCGGAAGCTGGCTATCAAAAAGTAGTAGCGGCTTATCCTGCCCTTGCTATCGGGCAAAAGATTGTGGAGGGCTATGAGTTGTTTCGGTCTAAAAGTTATTGAATTGCATCAATTTGACGGTAATAGGCTAAGGTTTGGCTTGCCATTTTTTCTTTGGTAAAATTTTGCAGATGCGACCAAGCATTTTCGATAAGGTTCTGTTTTTGAGTAGGATTTTCTAATATTTCGAGGACATATTGCGCCAACTTTTGCGTGTCTTTGACGGGCGCAAGCAAGCCCGTTTGTCGGTGCAAAACCAATTCGGGAATCCCCCCAGCGGCAGTGGCTACCACAGGCACACGTGCAGCAAAAGCGTCTAAAATGGAAGTTCCCAAGCCTTCTGTTTCGCTTGTAAAAAGAAACAAATCGAGCTGTGGCAGTAGCGTTGCGATGTCGTTTCGATGCCCTGTGAGCGCAAAGAAATTCGCCAAATCGGAATTTTGAGCAAGCCAGTCCTCAATTTTTGACTCCGCGCCGTCAGGTTTTCCTACCAATAAAAATTTAACTTTTCCTTTGGTATAGGCTAAAAATTTTTCATTTTGTAATAATAATTTTGCAGTTTCCAGAAAAGTAAGTGGGTCTTTGTGTGGGGCTAAGGCTGCAATTTTTCCTATAAGAAAAGTATCTTGACTAAGATTTAAACTTTTTCTGATATTTTTTTCGCTCTCAAAATCCTCAATAGTCGTATCTAAATTGCTTCTTGATGCCATTTTGGAAAGGTCTATGCCGCTATACACAACTGCTACTTTTTGTTTGTCTTTGATAAAAGGCAATACTACTTTTTGGATAGCTTGCGAAACGCAGAGTATTTTTTTGATGCGAAAATGATTGTATTTATACAAAGAAAAATAATTGCTTTTTAGAGAAAAATCTACTCGCCTGCTCAATACCATATTGGCGCGATTGCCAAAAAAGGTAGTTGCCAAAATAGCGATAGTATGGGCATGAGAATCGTGTAAGTGTAGGATAATTTTGGAGTCTTTTTTCGTTTTTTCTGCCAAAAAAAGTGCATTTTTGATTTTATTCTTACTCTGCCAAATACAGGTTTCGATGCCTTTTTCTTTTGCAAAAAGATAGAGCGGCGAATCTTGGGGCGTGAAAATACATTGCGCGATACCTTGCTTTTGTAGCTCGACGCTAAGATAGGCGATTTGCTGCTCGCCTCCACGCCAAGTAGTGGGCGTAGAGAGGTGAAATATTTTCATATTTATATCATTTGGGTATAAAGATTGTGCATCTCTTGTGCAATGACTTCATCATTAAAACGCTGAACATACTGCCAAGAGCGTTCTGTGCGTGCTTTTACTTCGGTAGGGTGTTCTAAAATGTAGAAAATCTTAGCCTTTAAATCCTCTACACGATAGGGGTCTATGTAAAAGCTATCCTCGCCACCTGCTTCGGGGAAAACGCCTCCTTGTGAGGTAATAACAGGCGTTTTGGCATACAAAGCCTCGATAATGGGGATTCCGAAACCTTCGAAAAAAGAAGGGTAAATAAACATTTGGGCTTGCTGATAGAGTGCTGCTAAGTCGGGCGAACTTACATTTTTTAAGAAAAAAACTTGCTTATGTAAGTTTTTTTCCGCAATGTAGGCTCTCATTTGAGCCGTATATGGCGTTTCGCCGCCCAAAAGCACCAAATTTAGGTCGGTATCTGCAATGGCTTTGAGGATAGAAAACGCATTTTTACGCGCTTCTATCGTACCTACATAAAGGAGAAAATTTTGTGGAATTTGATATTTTTCAATTACTTTTTGTTTAAAATCCAGACTCGCCTGCACTTTAAATTCGGCGCGACAGCCCTGATAGACGACTTTAATTTTTTCGGGTTCGATTTGAAAGAAATCGACAATATCGCTTTTCGTCTGTTCGCTAATTGCTACGACAAGGTCGCTCTCTTTTGCCGCTTTTTTAAATTTATACTCACTAATTTTGACATCTATTTTTTTGTAAAATTGGGGGTAGCGCAAAAAAATAAGGTCGTGAATGGTTACGCAGGTGGGGATATTGGCACGCCGCAAGCCTTGTGGAATTTCGCCTGAAAGCCCATGAAAGAGTTGGATTTGGTCTTTTTTGAGGTCGGAAACGATATTTTTTTGTCGCCAGAGGTTGTAAAAAGTTTTAGAAAAGCGCGTTTTTGGGAATTTTTCCTGCACATTTTGGGCATTAGAAAGAAATAAAGTTTCTTTGGCAGGCTTTGGATTGTAGAGAAAGTATTGATTTTGGGGGTAGTAGTGGCTTAAAATTCGTATCAAATCGCGACTATAATTTCCCAACCCCGTTTTGTTGTGAAAGACGCGCTTTGCCTCGTATCCGATTTTCATAAAGATTGGGAGTTTGGCGTATTTTCAAAGGCTTTTCCTACCTTTGTGAAAGAAAGTGCAAAATTAGGCGATAAAAGGCTCATTTCCAAAAGGCTCGAAAGGATAGAGGCGGGACTTTGCGCCTAAAAAAACTTAAAAAAAGGGGGCTGCTTATTCAATAAAAGCATAGCTTAGGGCGTTATGGATTGTAGAATTTAGTACGACTTGGCACGATTGAAATAGGACGGATTGCCTTTGTTTTTACAAATCAGCCCTTATTGCCGACTTTCTTTTTCGCCTTTGGTTCGCCACTGGCACGTGCTTTTGAGTCATCTGCCTGCTTTTCGGTATCCCCGTTTTTCGGTATCTTTGCAACTTGGAGTAAGTGGCTCGAAGCAAGTTTTGAGGCTGCTTGGCTCGCTTTCATTTTGCCGTCTTCATAACCTTTCAAAACGAAACAAATTCAACAATATATGACCTTCTCACAGCTTTTTCGCAATCGCTTTTTGCGGTCAGGGCGTTTGGTTTTTGTCCTTGCTGCGGCTCTTTTCTGGGGCTATCTTCAAGAGGCAGAGGCGCAACTTAGTCTAAGTCTTAGCGGTCGTTACCAAAAGTTTATTGGTGGCGAGGCGCGTTTTCCCTACAAAGAAGTAGCAGATTTTCCTTCTATGGCAGGTTTGGAGGGGCGTTTGGAAATAGGTATGAGCTACAAATTGGCGGCTTCTATCTATGGGGCTGCGTTTTTAGGCACGCGCGAAGGCGAATTTACCTATGCCAACTACATCACGACGCGCAATAGCGGCTTCGAATTTGGCGGCGATTTTCGCTACTACCTCTTGGGTGCTTACAACCAGCGCGGCGGCTTTTACACCAAATTAGGCGCAAGCGGCGGCTTGTATCGCATAGATTGGCGTTTGAAGGGCGCGTTTCGCGAAGGCGAATACCTTTTCCCCGAACCTGAATATTTCCAAGATGTGCAGTTTTGGCTTGTGAGCGTCAATGGCGGTATTGGTGCAGAAGTGTTTTTAGGTTCTTTCTACCTTTTTGGCGAAGGTTCGTACTCTTATCGCATCAAAGACTACGTTTCAGACGTAACCATTTATGAGCCACACGTGCATCACTTTTGGCAGGCAAACTTAGGTGTGCGTATCCCTTTGGGAGGTGGCAGATAAGCCCTATTGCCTTTCTTTCCTGCTCGAAACTATCCAAAAGCCCTCTAAGTAATTTTAGAAAATTATGAAATATTTACCGACGTTTGTCTTATTTTTTGCCTTTCTTGCCTTAGGCATCACTACCAGTTGCCAACCTGACACAGGCGACGACAACCCTGCGCCCGTTTATGGCTTTATGGAAGGCTATATCGGCGATACTGCCTATTGGCAGGCACGTGATGTCAGTGCGCGATGGGTTCGCATCGATTCTACACGCACTCTTTTAGAAGTGGTAGGCATTTCGCGTGCTTTGGGTGAGGAAACGCGCGTAGTTTTGCGAATCCCAAACCCTGCTATCTCCTCTTTTTCGGTGGGAATTTTAGATTCCACATGGTCTAATGCAGAAGCCTACTACACAAGTGGCAATGCAGGTGGCGTAATCGGCGACAATGGCACCGTAGCCGTTGCGCAATTAGATACTGCCTTGCAGTTTTTTGTAGAAGGCACGTTTGAATTTGCTTTTGAAAGCTCGGTAAGCGACACCATTCGTATCGGCGACGACTCGACAGGGCGCGACAGTGTCGTTACGACAACCCAACAATTTGACATAAAGCGCGGCACATTTAATTCGCGCATGACCCGTCAGAAATAATCTTTTTCTGATAGCGCGGCAGCCTTCAAGGGGAAAATGTACCCTTGAAGGTTTCTTGTTTCTAAATAACACAGTTTTAAAATTATTCTTCTCTTTTTCCGCTATCATTCTTGACTATGCAGACTTATCACATTCTTTGGGCAGACGACGAAATAGATTTGCTCAAACCCCATATCTTATTTTTAGAAAAAAAAGGCTATCAAGTTACGCCCGTCAATAATGGACACGAGGCAGTGGAAATGTGTGAAAAAAATTATTACGACCTTATCTTTTTAGACGAAAACATGCCGGGGCTTTCGGGCTTGGAAGCCTTAGCCGAAATCAAGACGCTGCGCCCCAACTTGCCTGTCGTGATGATAACCAAAAGTGAGGAGGAGCATATCATGGAAGATGCCATTGGTGCTAAAATTTCGGATTATCTCATCAAACCTGTCAATCCGAATCAAATTTTGCTTTCCATCAAAAAAATATTAGACAAAAAGCGTTTAGTAACTGAAAAAACAAACCTAAGCTATCAGCAAGATTTTAGAAATATCTCCCTTGCCTTTTCTGAAACCCTCGACTTTGAAGGCTGGGTAGAAATCTATAAAAAGCTCACCTTTTGGGAATTGGAAATTGAAAATACCGAAAATCAGAGCATGAAGACCGTCTTGGAGGCGCAAAAAAGCGAAGCCAACGTCAATTTTGCCAAATTCATCGAGCAACACTATCAAGATTGGCTCGAAGAGGACGCACCTCCGCAAGACGCGCCCTTGCTTTCGCATCAACTTTTGCAGAAATGGGTCTTTCCACGTCTTTCCGAAAAACAGGAAAAGCCACTTTTTTTTATCCTGATTGACAACCTGCGCTACGACCAGTGGAAGATTTTAGAGCCGCTCCTTACCGAATACTTCAACGTGAGTGAGGAAAAAATTTATTGCTCTATCCTACCGACTACTACGGCTTTTGCGCGAAATGCCATCTTTGCAGGGCTGCTCCCTTCTGACATTGCCGAATATTACCCCGACCATTGGACAGACGACAACGAAGAGGGCGGCAAAAACTTGTATGAAGCCGACTTTTTAAAGTTTCAAATGGAAGACTTGGGCTTGGAAAAAATCAAGAGTAGTTATCATAAAATTTTAAAAAACCAACAAGGAAAAGAATTAGTAGATAAGTTTTCGCACTTATTGGCAAACAAACTCAATGTTTTGGTCTATAATTTTGTCGATATGCTCTCACATGCGCGTACCGACACTGCCTTTGTGCGCGAACTTGCACCCGACGAGGCTGCCTACCGCTCAGTAACCAAATCTTGGTTTTTACATTCGCCACTTTGGGATATGTTGCGTAAGATTGCCGAACAAGGGGCTTCGCTTATCATTACCACCGACCATGGTACAATCCGCACGCAAAGACCTTACAAGATTATTGGCGATAGAAACACAAATACAAATTTGCGTTACAAACAAGGGAAAAATTTGAACTATAATCCCAAAAATGTCTTTGTAGCCAAAAATCCTGACGACTTTTTCCTGCCCAAACAAAATCTTTCTTCTACTTACGTCTTCGCAACCGAAGATTATTTCTTTGCCTACCCCAATAATTACAATCACTACGTAAAATATTACAAGGATACTTTTCAGCATGGGGGCGTTTCGATGGAAGAAATGATTATTCCTTTTATAGAGTTAGAACCCAAAAAGTAGAGGTAGCGATTTTAGTCCTAAGACTTGCTGCTACCTGCCTACCAAAATAAAACCTGCCCAAAATTTGGGTAGTACCGTTTTTTGCTGCTGCAAAAGTTCTATTTTGGCTTTTTGAAGTGCCTCTGCATAAGAGCTACTTGTTTCGAGATGCCTATAAAAGGCTACCATCAGCATTTGCGTTGGTTGGTCGCTGATGTTCCAAAGTGCGTAGAGTAGGTTGCGATTGCCCGCCTGCACAAAGTAGTGCGCCAGAGAAAGCACGCCTTCGCCTAAGGCAACCTCGCCCATGCCCGAACGACAACTGCTCAAAACCAGCAATTCGGTCTGCATCTGCATGCTAAATAGCTCATCGGCGTAGAGTTTTTCGCCCTGCCAAAAGAGTAGATAAGAGCGTGCAGGGTCTTTTTTGAAGGATTCGCTGTGAGTTGCGACGTGTAAAATATTCGCCTTAGACGCTAAGGCTATAAAATTTTCCTTGCTCGCCTGCTGATGTAAGAAAATTTGTGTTTTTCTAAATTTTTTCCCAATTTCTGCTACCTCAATTTCGGTAAAGGGCAATGCCGCTATTGCCTCACGCTGATTTTCACCGTCTTCCATTGCCTTGAAAACGGGTGCAAAGCCTACCCAATTTGCGTTTTCAAAGGGCTGATTGATGAATGATTCAAGGCGTGTTTTATGCCATAATTTAGCCGAATAATGATAACTAAAAGCATAATCATACAATAAGTAGGGCAACTGTGCATAGGTGATAGTTTCCTGCTCTGCCTTTGAGTCGGCGGCAGGACGAAGTAGGCTTTCAAAAGGTAGTTGTTGTAAATAGCCTTCACTAATCAAGATAATTTGTTGTGTATTTTTTAAAAAGTCGGTCAGAGGCGCGAAAAGGTGCTTGTATAAAAGGCTTGACTGTGAGCAATAATCGTCTATATTCGCTCCCTTTGCCAACATTTTATTGAAAGTTTCGATTTGCAGGGTAAAAGTGGAGTCTATGGGGGTGGTAAAAATTTTGACGCTACCTTTTTTTATAGCAAACACCAAAACTTGATTTTCTAAAAGTGCGTAGTTCAATAAAGCCTCCTGATGCCCTAAAAGCGTTTCCACTTGTTGCCATTCCAAACGCTGCTCGGCTTGGCGAAGGTAGTTTTGATAGGCGGGATTTTGTGCCAAATGGGTGTTGCGAAAACGGTCGTACTCGTGATTGAGGGCAACCAACTTTTGTTTTAGGGCAATGCCTTCTGTATCGTCGGCTTGGTAGTTTCTTAGGCTACTTTTTAGGTAAGCGATTTCTTGTTTGAGGTCTTGTTCCTGATGTAAGATTTGAGGCGAAAGGTACGATTTTTTTGCGTCTTCTTCCGAAAGACTTTCCCACAAAACTAAGGCTTTCTGCCTTTCTAAAAAGTAGAAAATATCGCTTAGGTATTTTTCTTGTTCGCTTTTTTGATAGAGTGTAAGGCTTAGAAGGAGTGCATTTTGTAAAATTTCATACCCTTGCTTTACCTGCCGAATCTTATCGCTCTGTCTTTCTGCATAACGGCGTTCGGTTTCCAAAAGGCTATCTAAGGCGTAATAGCGTTGCAAACTCTGTTCTAAATCGGTAAGGGCGGCTTCTTCGAGGTAGGGCAAATAAGCCAACTTTCGCCAAGTGGTGATAAGCAAATCTATACTAAAAGCAGGAATAAGCCTATTTTCATAAAAAAAGTCTTCTTTATTGGCATTTTCCAAATTTATTTTTTCTGCCAAAAGCAAATACTGGCGTGCCTTTTGGTAGTTTTTTAAAATTAGATGAAGTTCGCCAAAATTATTATATAGGTTGATAAGAACCGAAATGGGTTTGTGAGAAGTTTGCTGGTGTGCAAATAGAGCCGAATCGAGATAGAGGAGGGCGGAATCGTAGCGTGCCGCATGCTGATGGGCAAGTGCCAAATTGTTATAGGTCTTACTTAATTCGGTAGGATTGTTGCGTTCCAAAGTAAGGGCTTGGTGGTAGTACCAGATGGCAGAATCGTATTGAGCGGCTTGGCGGTGCGCAATGGCTAAATTGATAAAAGAACTACTTTTTTTATTAGAATTTTGTTTTTCTTTCAGGGCTAAGGCTTTGTGAAAATATTGCAGTGCCTCTTTGGGCTTCATTTGGTCTAAAAGTGCATTGCCCGCCATCTGATAATTGACGGCTGCACGGCTGGCATAGTCTTTATGTGTCTGATTTTGGTTTAAAATCTGTTCGGCTTTCCAAGTCCATTCTATGGTTTTTTCGCTATTTCCTGTGTGGCGATAAAAGCGAGCCATTTCGCTATAAGCCTCTGCGGTGAGCAAATCCTTTTTTCCTTTCTCTTTTTCGGCAGCCTCTGTGTATTGAGTGAGCATATCGAGGGCTTTGTTTTCTTGCTTGCGGTATAGATAGGCAAGTCCCAATTTTCGCATCAAATCGAGCGATTTTTTTTCTGTAAGATAGCACTTTTCGAAGTAAAAAATAGCCTGTTCGTATCTTTGCAACTGAAAATAAGCCGTTCCGAAATTGTCCCAAACAGGATAGAGGCGACTTTCTACCACTAACTTTCGCGCTTCAAGTTCTTTCCAATGTTTTTCAGCTTGTTTTAATAAAATAAGTGCTTCTTTGTTGTTTTTATTCATCAAAGAAAAAGAAGCCAAGCTGATGGCACTGGCAGCGAATAGCTCATCTGCCTGCGCACCCTGATAGAGATACGCCTGACGCGCTTCTAAGCCTTTTTGTAGGTAGTATTGGGCTTTTTTGAAGTCTTTTTTGTTGAAATATTGCGAATTAAAATAATCGTAAATGCGTGAATGATAACAATAAATGCGTTGGCTTTGGGCTTCGAAGGCAGCCATCTCTTCCGTATTTTTACTAAAAAAATGGTTGTCTTTTTGTTGGCAAAGACGTAGGTAGAGATACCAACTCCATATTTTTACACTTTCCAAAGGTTGGGCGGCAAAAGTTTTCAAGGCGAGGGAATCATTTTGCGCATACGCCCAGACTGTTCTAAAAAAAGGGCGTGCCTTCGGTGCAATTTCGCTTTCTATGTAATTCTGCCAAACTGCCAAACTATCCTGTGCCGTTTGGGGCTGATAATAGAGTTGTTCCCAAATAAAAAGCCACCGTTGGCTCTCTGCCTCGCCAAGTTGGGCGGTCATCTTTGGGCTGCGTCCTGTAAAGTTTGCCCAAAATGCAATTTCGGCTATTTTTTTCCGAATCTCACGCTGCTCTTTTGCCTGTGCAAGTATAGAATCGGTTTGAAAGAGTGCTTCTGTTTTGGCTTCCCATAAGGCACTTTGGGGCAAAAGTTGCGCGGTTTGGACTGCCCACTGCCAATAGCCTACAAGCGAATCTATTTCCGTTTGGCTGCCCTGCCAATGCGCATGTAGGGCTTTTTCAGCCTCTATGTCGTCTTGCGCCGCCTTTTGTGCCTTCACAGAAGAAAGTGAAAAAGTACAAAGTAGAAGCAAAGAAAGCAAAAAAAGAAAAGATTTTGGAAACATAATGGTCATATCTTGGAAAGGAGTAGGATATTTTTCAATACAATAGAAAACTAAAAAGAAAAACCTTTGCAGCTAAACTATCCGCTAAAAATTGTAGTTTTGTCCTTAAAATCAAAGAAGATGAAAAAATTACCGCGCGGCATCACAGGTTTTGCCCCCAGCGAAAGCAAAAGTACGAATAAAAGCCCAAATCCGACCACAATCGTTTCGGCTACTTGGCAGGATTTCGAGCGCAGTGCCTTATTAGTTTCGCGCTGGCAACTTTTGGAACTCTACCAACAAATGCCGCCCTTCAACTTTCATTTTGCCCTCTTCGAGCGCGACAAACGACAAATGGGCGTGCTTTGCCATCGCGATTTTGCCCTTGTAGCCTTCGTCAATTTGCCACTGCACAAGCAAGCCTACACCGAAGGCGAAGACCTGACCCTGATTTTTGAGCGTTTCTTTGAAGTGCTGCCTGCCGACTTCCTGCGTTTGCGCCCCAACGCCGACCACCCTGATAGCGTTTTTTCCCTACAAAATTTGGCAGACGAGGAATTTGCACAGATGGCATATTTTCAACCCGAAAATATCGGACAAATTATTTTTAATAATTGGCAAAAATAATTGACAAAAAAATGCAGCAACTTATCGGGATTGATTTTGGAGCTAAAAAAGCAGGAACTACCGTTTTGGCACGCTTAGAGATGGCTCAAAATGGCTATCCAGAGCCGAAAATAAGCCTTTTTCAGAGCCTTAAAAATCAAGATGCTGACCTTTTTTTAGAAAAAACGCTTTCCGAGCTTCCTAAAAAAGAAACCCTCCTTTGCATTGATGCGCCACTTTCGCTTCCTGCCTATTATAGCGGAAACCTTGCACCTGACGCAACACGCGACTATTTTTATAGGAAAGGCGATAAAATCTTGGGTGCGATGTCTGCCCTTTTTTTGGGCGGACTGACGGCAAGGGCAATACAATTTAAAGATTGGGCGCAAGAGCAGGGCTGTACCGTTATAGAGGGCTACCCTGCGGCTTTGGCAAAGGAATTGTCGTTATCAGATGTTAGTTACAAAAAGGAAAAGGACTTTTTGAAGCCCAACTTAGCGGCTATCGTTACCGCTTTTGGCTTTCTTCCCCCTCATTCGCCCTTGCCAAAACTTTTGGAGCAGGTGGAAAATTGGCATCAGATAGATGCGCTTTTGGCATTGCTTACGGCTTTTCGCTTTGCTGGGGGCAAGGCAAAGGCTTATGGCGACACGCAAGAGGGCGTTATTTGGGTCTGAAAGTGCAAAAAAAAAGAAAAAACTTTTCAGGGATTTATTTTTTGGAAAGCCAAAGGAACGGGCTTTTTTTGTAAAACCTTATCGCTTTTGTCTTGGTTTCGAAACAAACCTTTTTCTAATCTTTGTATGAATTTCGTAGAAAACCTTTTGGCGCGTCTTTTCCCAAACCGCTCTGCCGTTCCGATTTTAGAAGAAACCTTGCTTCGCTCGGCAAAGGAGCAGGAAGCGTTTGAGGCGTGGTCTAAAAGTGAGCGTTTGAAGTGGCTACAAAGTGAAGTAGAGTTGGCATATCATACCAAAAGGCAAAATGAGCCAAATACTTTTATAGAAGTGCATCTTTTCGATACGCTTCCTGCACAGGGCTTTGCCCTCACCTATCACCAAGATTTGAGTGCAGCAGAGTTTCAATATTTCTTTGATTTTCTAAAAGAAAAAATCTTGCTTCTAAAAAATCAAAATCTGCCCTACCAACTTTATACCTCGCAGCGGCGCATAGAAGACCTTAAAACCTACGTCAAGACGACAGAAAAACACTATCTAAAACCCACTTTTTCAGGGAATTTCGAAAAAATGCACCAACTTTACGGCAATATCTTGATAGAGTATATCAAAATTAACGACAAGCCGAGTTTTATTCGCCTCTTAGCCAATCGCTTTTCCGATAGAAACTACGAAAAGCCACTCCCTTTTGACGACCTTTTATACCATTTATTTCACTAAAATCATGACCCTTTCTTTTCCTATCCTCCTGCTACTTTTTGCGATACAAAATGGCGTTGTGCTTGCTTTGGTCTATTTAGACAAGCGAAATGCCCAAAAAAAGGCGCGTCGCATACCAGAGGTACGGCTCTTATTGCAGGGCTTTCTTTTCGGCGGCTTAGGGCTTTGGATAGGCATGTATCTCTTTCGCCACAAGACGCAAAAGCCAAAGTTTATCTTCACTGCGCCCATTTTTGCAATTTTACAGTTAGCCTTTTTGTTTTATCTTTATACAAAAATATAAAACTTTGATGAACAAATCTTGTCCCAAAATTTGTAGCCTTTGTAGTATCTTGGTTTCGAAATCCTTATAGGAGTAGAAAGTATATTTTGTAATTTTTTCATAAAATATACGATACTTGCTAACTGTTGTTTGTTTGCTTTTTTTTCCCTAACTTAGCCAAGTATTACTTATCTTTAACTTCTATTCGCCATGACAATAGGTTTTCACTACAAAAAGGCAGTGCAGGCTTTGGCTTTTTTCGCTCAAAAAAGTGGAGGAAGGCTCAATAAAATGAAAGCCATCAAGCTAATATGGCTTGCCGATAGGCTGCATCTTAGAAAATATGCCCGAACCATTACAGGCGATATTTATTTTGCCATGCCTTACGGTCCTGTGGCTTCTTCTACAAGAGATTTGTTGGAACACAACGACCGCCTATTGAGCCAAGTAGAATTGGAATACACTTGTCTTTTTTTGGGGAAATTTGAAAAATATGAATATAGCCATATCAATTCGCCCGATTTAAGTGTATTTTCTAAAACAGACATAGAATGTTTGTGTCTTATTTATGATGCTTTTGGCAATTTTGACGCTTTTACGCTTTCTGAACTTTCTCACCAATTTCCTGAATGGCGAGCCTATGAAGCACTGCTTGAACAAGGAAATTGCTCACGTTTTGAAATCGACTTTGCACTTTTTTTCGAAAAAATCCCCCCTCAATTATCAATAGAAATTTTCAACGAAAGCGAGGATTTTTTAGAAATTTCCAAATCGCTTTACTTTGTCTGAAAAGAAGATGGAAATTCCTATGTCTTTGTTTCTTGAAAGTATAGAGGCTAAGAAGATATACTATTTTGCTTCAAATAGGCTGAACAGTCCCCAGCCCCACTATTACGTTTGCATTGCTCGAACAGAGGCAGATTTGCTCATTTTATCTTGTTGCACCTCACAGTTTGAAACCATCAAACGCTTTGTAGAAAGCCGAAATTTGCCCACACAAACGTTGGTTTATATTCCTGCGGGTACTGCTGCTGTTTTTAGCCTGCCTACCTATGTAAATTGTAACGAAACACATATCTACACACTTTCAGAATTTGCGGCTAAGTACAATCAAGGGCTTCTGACTTTTAAAGGAGAACTTCCAGAAATATACTATGAGCAAATCTTGATAGGTTTGCAGGCAAGTCCTTTGATAGAGGAGGAATTGAAACAAAGGCTTCCTACCCCCTAATTTCGCAGTTTTAGGCTCTAAAAGTTGGGTTTGAATGTAGGCACTGCCTTTTCCGAAGTGAGATTGAAATAGAAAAGGGTTTGCAGACCCAAAAGCAGGATTTTAGCCAAATTTTATTTCGTGCCAAATGGCTCGCCTGCGTTAAAAAAGCCCAAAACTCTGCCCGCTTGGGTAGGATTTGCACTCGATTTGCGAAGTTTGCGCTACCTTTGTAATTCTTTTGCCGCTTTTTCTTTGTTTTATCAGATTTGATATGATTATAGAGCTTGTCTTTTCTCAACTGCGCCTTGGGGTGCGTTTTTTTTTCGTGGGGTTGCTTGTCCTAACCTTTACAAGCCTTAGTCCGCTTGGGGCGCAAGACAAGAAGCAGGTGCAGTCGCCTACCTACCACAAGGATTCTCTGCCTGCTGTCATTCCCCAAATAGACCCCATTGATACGGTCAATACGCCCATGCAGCGCGTCGAGATGCTCTATGCAGGTGAGTTGGAGGGTGATGTTTTGCCCAATGGTGAAAAAATCCGTATCGTGCGGCGCGACAAAGAAAAGCAGGTACAATTTAAGCAGAAAAATACGCTGATGTTCTGCGATACTGCCTATCAGTATTTAGACCGCAATCATATCGAAGCCTATGGCAATATCCGCTTTGTAGAAAATGACAGTGTAACCCTTGTAGGCGATACGCTTTTCTACAATGGCAATACCAAATTAGCCGAATTATGGGGCAATGTCGTCTTACAAGACCAAGAAAAAACGGTACGCACGCAACGCATGAATTACGACATGCACCGTCGCGTGGCTTATTACTACGACGGCGGAACGGTCTATGACCGACAATCGAACCTTACCAGTGAGCGCGGCTACTACAATACCGACACCAAAATCGCGACCTTTGCAGGAAAGGTACAGGTGCGAGGGCAAGATACCTTTGTCGATGGCGATTCCATTACCTATGATACCAATACCAAAATCGCCTATTTTGATGAAGAAGCCATCGTCAGAACGCGCGACGGACGCATAGAAGCCCAAAAAGGAAGCACCTACAATACCACAACGGGAGTCATGAAAGGTTCGCCCAATGCCACTGGACGCACCAAGCTCGAAAATAAAGAGTATATCATCGATGCCCGCTTCGTGGATTTTGACAATGTGAAGGAAAAGGGAGTTGCGAAAGGCGATGTCAAACTCTATTACAAAAAAGAAAAAACGACCCTTTATGGCGACCAAGCCTACTACGACGGCATCGAGCGAAGCCTTGAAGCCTACGGCAACGCGCTTCTGATTCGCCCTTTGGAGGGCGATACGCTCTTTGTGGCGGCAGATACGATTATTGCCAATAATGACACCATTCCGAGCAAACAAAAAATGTTTGCCTACCGCAAAGTACGCATCTACACACGCGACTTTCAAGCCATCTGCGATTCGCTTTCCTACGACCTTGCCGATTCCCTTATCTATCTCGACTTCGACCCTTATATTTGGGCAGAAATCAACCAACTTTCAGGCAAAAACATTAAGGCAAAGATGATAGAAAACCGCTTAGAGCGGCTCGACATCAAAGAAAAAGCCTTTGTGGTATCGCAAAATCGTTTCGGGCAATTCGACCAAATAAAGGGGCGCGATTTGGAGGCGCATTTTGATACCCTAAGTCAGATACAGCGCGTCCTTATCAGTGGAAACGGCGAAAGTATTTATCACCTTTTGGAAGAAACCCAAAAACGCGCCGTCTGGAAGGGACTAAATTATATCAAGTGTAGCAATATTCACATCTATTTTGCCGATTCGAACCAAATTAAAGAGATTCGTTTTCTGCAAAGCCCCGAAGGAAAGGTAGTTCCCCCACAAAAAGTAGATTCTACTAATAACCGCTTAGAAAATTTTACGTGGAAGATAGACCAACGCCCTACGCGTGAGGGCATCTTGGCAGGTAGAAATCCCGACGGAAGGAAGCAGCGTGTGGAAGTTCCCGAAGGCGAACTTATCATCAAAGACATTTTTGAGGTCTATTACGACGAAAAAAATCAGAAAATCACTTTTTTCAAGCGCAATGCCCAACCCTCTGACTTTGAGCAGCAACTCTACCTTTGGTTATACCCCGAAGATTTGGAAAGCCTGCCCGAAACACTGCGCAAAGAAGCAAAACAGGGCTTTATTTCGCCTGCCATCTTGGTTTATCCTGAAATGATACGCAAAGGCGAGGATTTTCGCTTTGCACCCAAATTCCCGCCTTTCAAAATTCGCAAAATTGTAGCGGGGCAGCGCGAGGTAGGAAAGGGCGATAGGTGGAAAGTGGTCTATGAAGTAGGCGGAAAGAAATAAATAACAAGAAGTGGGCAGAAAGTAGGCAAAAAGCAAGAAACCAAGATTTGCGTAACTTTGCTTTCTGCCTTACCAGGCGTTGTTACAACGGTCAGAAAGTCAAAAAACGGGGTTTTGTACTTCGCGCAAACCTGCTGAACCCCCACCCTGCCCTCCCCCCATAGGGGAGGGTTCGAAAGCCAAATCATTTTTTTTGCATAAATGCAAAAAAAATGATGCCAAATCAAAGCCCCGCCCTATGGGGGCGGGGTTTGGGGTGGCGTGCATTTAAGACTTTTATCGTTGCAACAACGCCCCTCACCATCAATTCCCAAACTTATTTTCAAAATTTATATGAAAGCATATCTTTTTCCCGGTCAGGGGTCGCAATTTGCAGGCATGGCAAAGGATTTATACCACTATTCCGAAGAAAGCCGCCAACTTTTCGAGCAGGCAAATGAAATTTTGGGCTTCCGCCTCACCGATATTATGTTTGAAGGCAGCGAAGAAGACCTCAAACAGACCAAAGTAACGCAACCTGCCATCTTCCTCCATTCTGTCGTCTTGGCTTTGCTTACTCCTGATTTTGCCCCCGACATGGTAGCAGGACACTCTTTGGGCGAATTTTCCGCCTTAGTTGCAAACCGTACCCTCTCTTTTGCCGACGGTTTGCGCTTGGTGCAGGTGCGTGCCAATGCCATGCAGAAAGCCTGCGAACTTGCGCCCTCTACAATGGCGGCAATTTTGGGTACAACCGATGAAGTGGTAGAAGAAGCCTGCGCCTCTATCGAAGAGGTGGTAGTGGCGGCAAATTTCAATAGCCCTGGGCAGGTCGTGATTTCGGGTACTTTCAAAGGGGTAGAATTGGCTTGCGACAAATTAAAGGCAGCAGGGGCAAAACGCGCAGTTTTGCTTTCGGTAGGGGGCGCATTTCACTCGCCGCTGATGGAGCCTGCACGTGCGCAATTAGCCGAAGCGATTGAAAAGACCACTTTCCAAACGCCCATCTGCCCGATTTTTCAAAATGTAGATGCCAAACCGCACCTTGATACACAACAAATTAAGGCAAATCTGATTGCACAACTTACCGCTCCTGTGCGCTGGACACAGACCATTACGCAAATGCAGCAAGCTGGTGCTACTGATTTCATAGAAGTAGGACCGGGGAATGTTTTGCAGGGCTTGGTCAAAAAAATATACCGTCAGGGCAATACCTCTTCTTTGGTTTTGGCTTAAAATAGCAGGAACGCGCCACTTTATTACAATCTTCGGACAAGGCATTGCCTTGTCCTTTCTTTATGTCAAGTTTGGGTCTAATATTCCAAATTTTCTTTTGCTAAAAAGCCCAATTCATAGACCTGTGGTAGAAGTTTGGCTTTTAGTAGGTTGTGCTTTTGTTTTAAAAATAACGTTTCTTTTTCACCTATATTTTGGTCGGCAAGGGCATTTCTGACTTGCCAATAGCCTGCGTCCCACGTTTGTATTTTAAATTTGGGCGTGTTAAGCTCGTTTAGATGCTCAAAATAAAATTGCCAAAGTGCTTTTCCAGCCGCTAAAACGGCAAGGGCTTCTTCGGAAAACTGCGTTTTGTTTTTTTCCAACCATTGCGCCATAAAACGCTCCTCTGAATGAGCCAAAAGGCTATCGCGTACATCAGAATCGCTTATTTTCCATTGTGAAATTTCGGCTTTCAGAAAAGGGAAAAAATGATTTTCTATCTGATAAATTTCATTTTTGTAGGAAATATTGCGCAAGGAAGCAGTTAAGTTTGTGGTAGAAAATAAATTCCACACAGCACAATCGAGAATAAAATCGGTGGGCAAATTTTTATCGGGCTGCATAAATTGGTCGCGGTCGTTAAGCCAAGTGGCTTTTGGCAGACGGCGAACGGCATGAATAACCATGGCTTGCTCAAAATTTTGGGGCGTAACCGAAAACGCGCCTGCACTTACATAAGGAGCGGAAAGAAAACAAGTTTTGCTTTGATGTTGGAAATCGTTGCTCACGCACATAAAAGAAGCCAAAAAGTCTTTGCTAATCCTATCGCGTACATCTTTTGTATTTGTTTTTACTGTAATTGCCGAACTAAGAGGTGGAAAAATCTCTGTTGCAGATTCGCGCTTTATCCATTTTGATAGGAATTTTTCTCTACTTTCTGTTTTGATATGTTTTTGCGTATATTTTTGCACTTCGCTATCGAAAACATCGACTACTATTTCTTGCTTTTCTATTTCGTTTTCTTTGTCCAGATTCCAAAATAAAAAGCCCACAGGAAAGGCAGAAGTTTTGCTCGTGCCTGCAAAGTTTGCCGAAGAGAATACAAAACCATTTTCAAATTGGTAGCGAAAAACTTGGTCGCGCAGGCGTTGGTCGTTGTTTGAATTTAGGTATTTTATTTTTGAAAAAAGCCCTAAAAAAGTTTTTTTGTTGTCAAATTCGTATTTAATGCGATACAAAAATTGAGCGAAAAGTTCACGACTTACTTCGCCCAAACCCTCTTCGTGCATTTTTTTTCTAACCTGTGTATCGCTCACATCTTTTTTACTGTCGCCCTTAAATCCTGCCGTCGAGCTGGTTGCAAAAGGCGGATTGATAAGGATAATCCAAGTGAGATTGGGGTCTGCAAGGTCTTGTCGCAGTTTTTCGGGCAGTTTCCAAGTGATATTGAAAAGGTGAGCTTGTCTATTTAAAAAGACATTTCCAACATCATCATTCAAATAATCGTATTGAAAAATAGTAGCTTTTGGAAACAATTTTTCGCAATGCTCTACATCTTCCTTGTAAAGCGTGCTAAGGTAGCAAAAGGGCAGGGCTTCGGTCGGCAGGTGATATTCCAAGTTTCCCGTTCCTGCCGCCATGTCCCAAAGGCGATATTTCCCTGTTTTCCACCAAGCCTTTCCCAACGCTTTTTCTACGTATTCGAGGGCTTTTTGCGCAAAGGGTAGGGGGGTGAAAAAAATACCATGTTTTTTTTGTAAAAAAGAATTTTCTTCGTATTCTGCTTTCATACTAATATTCCAAATTTTCTTTTGCTAAAAAGCCCAATTCATAGACCTGTGGTAGAAGTTTGGCTTTTAGTAGGTTGTGCTTTTGTTTTAAAAATAGCGTTTCTTTTTCACCTATATTTTGGTCGGCAAGGGCATTTCTGACTTGCCAATAGCCTGCGTCCCACGTTTGTATTTTAAATTTGGGCGTGTTAAGCTCGTTTAGACGCTCAAAATAAAATTGCCAAAGTGCTTTTCCAGCCGCTAAAACGGCAAGGGCTTCTTTGGAAAACTGCGTTTTGTTTTTTTCCAACCATTGCGCCATAAAACGCTCCTCTGAATGAGCCAAAAGGCTATCGCGTACATCAGAATCGCTTATTTTCCATTGTGAAATTTCGGCTTTCAGAAAAGGGAAAAAATGATTTTCTATCTGATAAATTTCATTTTTGTAATTTATATTTTTTAAAGCAACTGTCTGATTGCTATTACAATACAAATTCCAAACAGTAGCATCTAAGATAAATTGTAGTGGCACTTCTTTTTGGGGCTGCATAAATTGGTCGCGGTCGTTAAGCCAAGTGGCTTTTGGCAGACGGCGAACGGCATGAACAACCATGGCTTTTTCGAAATTGTCGGGTTCAATCGACAAACTTCCTGCACTTACGTAAGGACCTGAAAGCAGGGCAGTAAAGTTTTGATGCTGCAAATCATTACTTGCACACATCAGAGAGGCGATAAAGTTTTCACTAATTCTATCCCGTACATCTTTGGTATTGGGTTTGATGGTAATGCCACTGCTAAAAGGCGGAAATTTTTTAATGCCTTTTGGTCTTTTTATCCATTTATTTAAAAAATTACTTCTGTGTGCAACCACAATTTCTTTCACCCCAATTTTTTCTACTTGATGGTTGAACACATCTAAGCGAAGTTCTTGTTTTTCAATGGGAGTCTGTTCTGCCAAATTCCATAAAAGAAAACCCACAGGGAATGGAGAGGCTTTACTTGTTCCCGAAAAGTTGGCAGAAGAAAATGCAAAACCGTTCTCAAACTTAAATTGAAAAATAGTATCTCTAAATTTTTGGTCGTTGTTCGAGTTGAGATATTTGAGGGTAGAAAAAAGCCCTAAAAAAGTTTTTTTGTTGTCAAATTCGTATTTAATGCGATACAAAAATTGAGCGAAAAGCTCACGACTTACTTCGCCCAAGTTCTCTTTGTGCATCATTTTGCGAAGTTTTGTATCACTTACGCCTGCCTTATTTGTTTCATTTGTGCCTGCTAAGGAACTGGTTGCAAAAGGCGGATTGATAAGGATAATCCAAGTGAGATTGGGGTCTGCAAGGTCTTGTCGCAGTTTTTCGGGCAGTTTCCAAGTGATATTGAAAAGGTGTGCGCTTCCATTTAAAAAGACATTTCCAACATCATCATTCAAATAATCGTATTGAAAAATAGTAGCTTTTGGAAACAATTTTTCGCAATGCTCCACATCTTCCTTGTAAAGCGTGCTAAGGTAGCAAAAGGGCAAGGCTTCGGTCGGCAGGTGATATTCCAAGTTTCCCGTTCCTGCCGCCATGTCCCAAAGGCGATATTTCCCTGTTTTCCACCAAGCCTTTCCCAACGTTTTTTCTATGTATTCGAGGGTTTTTTGCGCAAAGGGTAGGGGGGTGAAAAATTCGCCATGAAAGCGTCGCATGGTTTCGTCGGTAAGCCTATCAATTTTAGCCAAAATGCTTCGCATGACGGCAGGCTCCTGTACGCGCTCATAAATTTCCCAAAAATATTCGTAGTCTTTGGCAAAAATTTTCTTTTCTTTGATTTCTCCACTTTGCCCAATTCTGAAAAAAGCCTTACTCTGCTCCTTCAAAAAAATGGTATTGCCCTGCTGAATATCGCTCACAAAATAACGACTCGTTTTGAAGCCATTGCGGACAGAATCGCCAAAAATTTGATTCCAATAGACAAATACAGATTCGAAGTTTTCTTCTGTAATTAGTTTTTTATCAAAACCTTCTAAGGGGAGTGTTCCCTTCAAAGCCAAAGAAAGTCTTTCGTAAAAAACTTCATAGTCAGGCTGACTTTCAAAACTAAAAACTTTTGCATTTTTCAATTTATCAGATTGGGCAAGGTCTGCAATCAGGCGCGTGTCGGGGTTGCTGGGCGTTAAATCCCAATCGTACAAATCTTGTGGGTCTGTATAAAATTCCTTCCAAAGGGCAGTAGGGAGCAGCAAGGCGGCTTTTTTGTCTGCCAAACAGAGGTAGGACGAAATGCGCTTATCGGTAAGCCCAAATTTAAGCCTACGCACATAGTAGAGCATCTGTGCCAAAACTCGCGCCGTATTTTTGCGTGTTTCGAAATGGGCTTCATACTTAAATTCAAAAAGAACTTCGGGAGTGTAGAGGTCGTGCCTATCTTTTGTATTATATTTTAAATCAAAATGCTGTGCATAAAGGCTTTTTACATCTTCCTCTGTGCCACTTTGTGCTAAGGCTTGCGTGAAAGAGCCGAAATCGTAGGTCTTGGATTTTGCCATAATACGTGCTAAGTTAGGAGAAGGCTTGCAAAAATAACTAATTTTAGCTAAAAAACATCTTTCGACAAAAAAAGCGAAAGGGGCTTCCTTTCGCTTTTTAAAAAAATAAGAGGCTCTATTTTTAATAGTATTTGTCAATTTTATGCTCTGCCTTCGTGATTTGCTCGATGGCTTTGCGCATATTCAGGGCAGAGGCATTGCGTTTTGCCTGCTCGATTTGCTCTTTGTAAGAGGCATAGTCGGCAATTTCGGGCGCGTCTTCTACCTTTTCTACCTTGACAATGGTAATACCATTTTCATCTTGAATGGGGCTTGACTGTGCATTGGCTTCATTGGCAAATGCCCAACCGATAGCTTTATTGGCACTGCCTACGGCATTGAGCGAGAAACTGTGCAGCGTTACGCCCTGCATAGAATGTACCTGCGCCCCTTTTCCATAGGTAGAAGCCATTTGGTCGAGCGTGCCGCTTGCTTTTTTCAGTTCGGATAGAATGATAAGGGCTTTTTTCTCTTTCAAGACTTCGGCGCGTACCTTTTCTTCTACTTTTGCCAAAGGCTGCACCCCTTTTGCCGTTCTTTCTTTGAGCATCACGACTAAGTAGCTATTTTCAATTTCGTAGATTTCTTTTGAAACCTGACCGATTTTAGCTTCTTCTTCGTTGAAAGCCCAAAGCAAGACTTGGCGCACGTCGGCATCACGCAAGTTGTTGATGTTGCGTGAATTTTGTGGAACGTCATTCGCTTGTATGCTCATCTGACCAAAACCTTTCAACTGCTCTTCCCATTCTTGGGCATTTTTCGCCGTAGAAAGCATGCCTGCCTTGCGGTAAATTGCGTCGCGTGTAGCGGCACTTGGGTTCAATTCGCGTGAGATGGCAGCCATAACGTACTGCTTTTTGGTCTTGGTTTCGGTTACGTTGATGATATGATAGCCAAATTCGGTTTCTACCAAAGTCTTCAATACGCCTTTTTGAGAAGCGGCTAAAATGGCTTCTTCGAAAGGTGCGACCATGGCTTTTTCTGAAAACCAACCCAAATCGCCACCTTTTGACTTTGTACCATCTTCGCCATATTGAGCGGCTAAGGCGGCAAAGTCTTCGCCTGCAAGGGCGCGGTTTAGGACATCTTGCGCCTTTTTCTTCGCTTCGGCACGTGTGCTATCGGGCATGTTTTTATTGGCAGTAATCAAGATGTGAGAAGCACGCATAGAATAGATGCTATCTTCACGCTCGCCGATAACTTTGTAAAGGGCGTACATATCGCCGTTCAAGACGGGTCCTACTACCTTGCCCACTTCTACTGCGCCAGCGTCGGCGACAGGTTTGGGAATTTCGTTGGGGCGCAAAACGCGGAAGGGCGTGCCGCCACGTGAGTGCATATTGACAAAAGAAGTATCCTTTTGGGTTGCTTCAAATTGAGGCTTCAAAGTTTCGAGTTCGCCTACAATTTTGGCAGTATCTTCTTTTGAAGGATTGAGTGGGAAAAGCGCGTATTCGAAAGATACCATCGCTTCGCCTTCATAGTCTTTTTTATGATTGTCGTAATAACTTTGCAAATCGCTGTCCGTAATTTTTACGACGCTATCAGGCACGCTGCTATAAGGCACATGCAAATAGCGAAGGTCGCGCTTGGCGTTTTGCTCGGTATAACGCTGCTTGGCTTCTAATTTAGTGGCATAGACGGTCTTGCCCATCAAAGCCTCATATTTTTCGCGCATACGACGCAGGGGCAGGTTCTGCTCGATGAACAAGAAACGCTGTTGTACGTCGGCGGGGTATTTGTTTAAGTCTTTCAGGAAAGTAACGACGGCTTTGGGTTCGAATTTGCCTGTCTGTTGGTTTGTGAAAGATTGTGCGATTTCGGGAATCGGATTATTTCCCTGAATCATATCGACGATTTCCTCGTCTGTAACGTTGATGCCTAATTTTTCGAACTCAACCTGATAGGCAATCTTATAGATAAGATTTTCCCAAGCCAAGCCACGTACATAGAACATCTGTTCGGGTGTAGGGGCTACGCCGCCGTTCATTTCGTAGGTAGCTTTCTGGATTTCGAGTTCGTTCTGAAATTCTGAAACTTCTACTTCTCTGCCATCAATTTCCCCAATGATTTGCTTTTGGGAAAGTAATTGACGCGAGGAAAAGAAGTCGGTTAGGATAAATGCGACCAAAGCACCCAAGATAATGAAAAGCAGAAGTGCGGTGCGCTTGCGAATAGAGTCTATTATTGCCATCTTAGTGTCCAAATTTTTAGGCTGCAAAGATAAGAGAATATTTAGCAAATTTCAAAATGGCGGTGTCTATTCTGTGAAAAAGATGCAAAAAAGACTTGAAAAACAACGAGGTTCTCCAAGTCTTGACCTTACAATAACTCTCATTTAAAAAACGCAAAACAAAACGCAAACAATCGGACTTGAAAAGAAGACTTTTTTAGGGGGGGACAGAATAAAAAGTAGTCTTCTTTTTTATCTTTGAGCGGCTTAGTAGGCTATTTTGGCAGCAGCTAAGGCTTCGTCGAGGCTTTCATAGTATTCTATCTTGAAAGTTTCGAAGTTGAATTGGGGGTGTTCTTTTTTTATGCGTGCCTTTCCAATTTCTACTGATTTTCGGAAGAAGTCATCTTGCGGCAATATTTTTTTGTGAAAGCGCAAGCCAAAAGAGAGAAGTTTGGGTTTCCATTCGATGTGATACCAAGTCATGGCATTTTGGTCGAAGGTGCGAAGGGTAGATTTGTCAAAAATAAGCGTCCTTATCGGCGTTACGGCGTGTTTGATGTATTCGCCAATCGCGCCGAAAGCTATCTTGAAGTCTTCGGAGGGAATAAAGCCCCCTTTGGTCTTGCAGATAAGGGTAGGTTCGTTTTCTATCTTCAATACTTCAACAAAACGGTCTTGGTAGATAACTTCCGTAGCTTGCATTTCTTGGGTGAGCATGGTTTTAGGTGGCTAAAATAGAGGTAGGTACTTGTGTTGTGTTTCCTACAAGAACACAAAGGAACGCATTTTGTTTTTTTGTTGCGTTAGAATTAAGAAACTTTAACTTTGTCTTCTTTTTTTTCGTAAAAAAAGGCGTTTTATGGCTTTCAATCGCGTGCCTACCCAAATGGTGTTTTTTTGCGCTCTGACTGACTTTTAGGGTTGTGGTTTTAAATTCTAATTCTAAAAATCAGAGGCAAATGTAGGGACAAAGTTTTGCCTTTTCCGAAGTGAGGTTGAAGTGAAAAAGGGTTTTCAGACCAAACTTTATTTCATTTCTAATTTAAGGCTTTTGGCAGAACGCAACATTACTTTGCAAAAGCCTCACTAAGGCGCGGTTTATTTGAAGGGGCAAAAAAAAACCTTGCAAGGCAAGGTTCTTTTTCCGACTCAAAAAGACAAAATGACTCACTCTAAAATGTCTGTTCGCTTGCAGGTTAAAAGTGTGCAAGGCGTTTTTGATTTTGGCTTGCCCTACTCTTTGGCAAAATCGAGGGTTTCTATGACGTGATTGCCCTCGTAAGTTTTGATGAGCATGTAGGAGCGGTAGGTCGTGCCATCTTGGGCGGTGTATTTGCCGATAACATAGCGCAAGCCTTCCTTCGATGCGCCTTTATGTACGTACTCGAAGGCACGCGGCGGATTTTTGGTAAAGAAATCGCGTAAGACAAATTCTGCCTGCGATTTGCCATAGCTGCCTCTGTTTTCGCCGAATCCCAACTCTACTTGGCTATGCACGTATTTGATGAGTTCTTTGGCACTGCCACTTTCTATGGCGGTCTGTGCAAAATCTATGACCTCCTCCTCGCTTTGTGCTAAGGTAGGCGAAGCTACAAAAAATTGAAGCAATAAATAAAATAAAGTAATGGCGAAGGTAGCTTTCATGGTCGTAGCGTTGAAGAATGAGTGCCTAAATGGAGGAAGGAACAAAAGGTCTGCATTTATTTTTACCCTTGTTTTCGACAAGACTTAGGCTAAAACCGTACCAACTCTATTTTTCCTTAGATTAAAATTTGACATCTAACAAAACGCCTTCAAAATTCTGTATCAAATCCTTGTGTCTGGTAGCAATTAAAAACCGCAAGCCTTTTTTTAGGGTCTTGAAAAGGCGCGGTTTTGGAAAGCACCTATCAAGACAGAATAAAACACTACCTTTGTATCCTAAATCTTTTACAACCTATGGGACGAATCCTTGCCTTAGATTATGGCACTAAAAGAGTAGGCATTGCCGTAACCGACCCGCTCAAAATCATTGCCACAGCCCTCGATACTATACACGCCAAAGATGTATTGGTCTTTTTACAAAATTATACCAAAACCGAAGCCGTAGAAGCCTTTGTCTTGGGCATGCCGCTCAAACTCGACCAGAGCGATACCAACAACACCCAACACGTGCGTGCCTTTCATAAAAAATTAGCCGAAACCTTCCCCGATATTCCTATTCATTTAGAAGATGAGCGTTTTACTTCTAAAATTGCCTTAGATACGATGATAGAAATGGGTAGTAGCCGAAAAGACCGTCAGCAAAAAGGCAACCTCGATAAAATTAGTGCCGTTCTGATTCTGCAATCTTTTATGGAAAAGATGCACTAAGGGGAGAGTAAAATTTAGAAACTGCCCATGCGCCAAATTTTAACAAGGTTTAACTTGACTTTTGAGAAAAAAAAGCTATCTTGCTGTGCTAATTCCGAATCGTTTATTCGAAATCTTGAAGGGCGTTTGCTTTTTTGCTACCTTCAAAGACCCTCAATCTAAAAAACTTCGTCAAATTGTATGAAAGGTATCTCTCTTTTAATGGCTTCTCTTTTTTCTTCTTTGGGTCTGATAACCTTACAAGTTCCCTCCGATTGGGTCAAGTGGAATCCTTTGGCTATCAACGAAGTAAATAAGAGCATCAGAGAAGGAACAGTATCCTATCAAGAGCAAGACTACAAAAGTTCGGCACGCGCTTTCCGCTACCTTTTAGGCAACGAAGAACTTGTCAGCCAAGATGCCGTAGCACTCGATTTGGCTCACTCTTATTTTAATCTTTCCGATACTGCCGCCGTTATTTATTACAATCAAGCGCACAAAACCAAAGAGCCGCACGTCAAGTCGTTGGCAAATTTGCAGCTTGGTGTGATGAAAGCCAGCCATCAGCCCCAAAATCTCAAAGGCGAGCAGGCTGCCAAAGTTCAGAAGCAGTTTCTTGCCGAAGCACTTAATCATTTTAAAGAAGCCCTTAGAGCAAATCCCCAAAACAAAGAGGCACGCCACAATTACGAACTTCTCAAAAGGCTTATCGAGCAACAAAAGCAGCAGGAGCAGCAAAACCAACAAAATCAGCAAAATCAAGACCAAGACCAGCAGCAAGAACAACAGCAGCAGCAGCAATCCGACCAACAAGAACAAGCCAAAGAAGAGCCAGAAGATAAAGAAGCCGAGCAAAATCAAAAAGGCGACGCACAAGACGGGCAAGAGATGAAGTCGGCAGAAGACCAACTCAAAGAACTCAATATTTCCCCTGAAAAGGCGCAAATGATACTCGATGCCATGAAAAATAGCGAAGTGCAGTATCTACAACAAAATCAGCGCAAAGTAACCAAGCCCAGAGACCCTTCAAAACCAGATTGGTAGAGAGTGTAAACAAAAAGGGAAGGGCGGAAAGACATGCCCTTTTCTGAAATTGGATTGAAATAGAAAAGCCAAAAACAAACCCTAAGTTTCTTCAAGATACTTAGGGTTTAAAGTTTTATTTTGTTTCTAATATGACAACACAAGGTTTTTGGCAGAACCTAACCTTGCTGCCATAAAGAGGCGAGGTGCATCTTTTTTTTACGATTACAATGCTGAAAAATTGCAGCATTGCGCTATCTGTCTGTTTTGTAGTAAAAAATAAAACTAATTTTTAGCAGGCTTATAGAAAGGAGCTATCGCAACCAAAAGCACCAAGACATTGAAAAAGGCATTAGAAAGATGCCCTGCGGCGATAGAGCCTGCGCTATCTAAGCAAAACCATGCCACTGTACCCAAGACGACAGACTTTCTTACGCCTTCGGGTGCAAGGTCATAAACCCAATGTCGCAACCCTAAAATGGTGATGCCCCAACCCAACAAAAAGCCGCCTGTGAGGGCTGATAAAAAGCGTGTTGTAGGGGCTTGGTAGTCCTGACTGCCATCGAGGGGGAAGGCTAAAAGGTCGAGCGTCCAGCGAGCGGGTTCGGACGTATTGAGCATCGTACCTAAAAAAAATACAGGTGCAAAGGAGGCTATTACAAAAGCGGTTATCAATAAATAAAATTTATGAAACTTGTGGCTCATCTTTTTGAAAGGTTTGGTTAGAAGTGCCACAAAGGTAGGGGTAGCGAGTGGGGCATTTTAGACGCTGCCGTACAATTAGGCAAAGTGTGCCGCCAGCGTTTTGAGTTTTTGGAAATAAAGACGCAGCCACTCTGTATTGAAGTTTTGAGGATTGACCTGCAAGAAGAAATTTTCGAGAGCCAATTCGAAAAAAGCCCTTAGCTGTGCAGGAGAAAGTTTTAGGTTGAGTTCGCGCACCCAAACAAGCACAAAGGTATCGCCCAATTCGGCTTCGGTTTTTTGTAGGATTTGGGCAAAATCAGGCAGATGGCGGCAAATCCGCAACTGCCGATTGAATAGAATGTCCTGCTTATGTGCCACCAAAAGGGCAACTAAGGCAGGGTCTATGTTCTGCACTACGCGCTCCTGCGCTGCCAAGTGCTGCATTTGAGCAAGATGGTGCGCCAAAAGTTGCGCCATGAAAACTTCCAAGTCTGCAAAATGATGGTAAAAAGAAGATTTGCTAATGCCTGCTCGCTTTGCCATGCGCTCAATTTTGAGTCCCTCGAAGCCTTCTAAGGCAAAGGCGTTGTAGCCTACTTCTATCCAGATGTCGCTGCTGTTTGTCATTTCAAAAAAAGAAAAAAGTCTATCAATAATAGCTTGTAAATAGGTCTTAAATAGTTTGTAAAATGCCCTTTGTGGAATTTGATTGTTTCTAAGGATAAGCCCAGCGGCAGTGCGCTTTCAAACCTTACCGCTTTCAGGGCAATCCTATTTTTGAATCCTTGCCCAAAAGATAGGAAAGAAATGTGGCTATCCGAATTTTTTTCTTATCTTTGTCGTTAGACTAAAAGTAACAGAAAAAGGCAGCCCTGCTTTCACTTCAACCTATTTATCTTCTTTTCTCTTTGTATGCAGAATACCAACCGCAATCATAACGGCAACGCACGCCCCAATCACGAAACAGAAAACCTTTTAGGCAGATACAACGTCTTTGGCGACGGCTATTTTAGCGAAGACTACCTACTTTTGAACAAATTTGGCAAGAAGCTCATAGATTTTAGTGTGCGCGAATACTTTGAAAACAACCAATTAGTCAATCTCAAAAAGTTTATCGCTGCCTTAGAAAAGGAAGGCTTGGGCAAAGTAACGCTCTATCGCCGCAACACAGGCTATAACAAAAAAGAAGAACGCTTTTCCATCGACTGGTATCTCTTTCTCAAAGACGACCAAATGGTTGTCAATATAGACTATGATGCCGTTAAAGACCTTAATCATATTCTCTTTCGTATGGATACCATCACTTCGGTAGAAGATACGACCTTAGAGCAATTTTTGCAAGTCTTTGAAATTGCCAAAACCTGTGTAGAAGAAACCGAAGACGACCGCAAACGCTACATCAATATCGTGGGTAGCACCCCAAGAACAGGGTTAAGCCTGCGCAAGCACGAAATTAAAGCCCCCAAAATTCCCGACCTCGACTTATATTACGGCAAGGGCTTCGATTCTAAACACCAAATGTTTTTGGAAGGCATCAACGAAAAAAACCGTTCAGGGCTTTTCATCTTTCATGGCGTTACGGGAAGTGGCAAGACCAACTACATTCGCTACCTGATTAGCTGCTCGCGCCCCGAATTGGAGTACATTTTCTACCCCATTAGCCTTTTGCGCGAAATTGCAAGTCCCGAACTGATAACTTTCCTTTCCGACTATCAAGATGCCGTCTTGATTATCGAAGAATCGGAAGAAAGTGTGCAGGCGCGTGATAGCTTTATCGGCGATAAGTCTTCTATTGCCAACCTGCTCAACGTTTCCGACGGCTTGCTTTCCGACGTTTTAAACCTCAAAATCATCTGTACCTTTAATACCGACATTCGCAATTTGGACAAAGCCCTTTTGCGCGAAGGCAGACTCTTGGGGATTCACCGTTTCGATAAGATTGACAAGGAAAACGCCAATCAGATAGCGAGCCTCAATAAAATTGATAAGTCCTTTGACGAAGACGTAACCTTGGCGCAAATCTTCAACCGCCGCCTCAACGAAGATTTTTCCGACTTTATTGAAAAGGACAAAAAAATGGGATTTGGACTCTAAAAGAGAAACTCAAAACAAGTTCCTGTCTTTTATTTGGCTGCCAAAGTATCTTGCGCTGCTTTTCCTAAATTGGAAAAGTGGCGTTTTTTTTGTAATTTGCAACAGATAAAGACCTAATCTTAGCCATTTTAAGCACACAAACACATGAGCGCACAGAGTACCCCTTCACGCCCCCTTTTGATTACCGAGTGTCCGCGTGATGCCATGCAGGGCATCAAGACCTTTATTCCTACTTCACTAAAAGCGGCTTATCTCAATGCCCTTTTAAAAGTAGGCTTTCCAGTTTTAGACTTCGGGAGTTTTGTATCGGCACGTGCCATTCCGCAGATGCGCGACACTGCCGAAGTATTAGACCTTTTAGACCTTTCGCCAACGCAGACCAAACTCTTAGCGATTGTCGCAGGTGAGGGAGGGCTAAAAAAAGCCGCCCAATATCCGCAGGTACATTATCTGGGCTTTCCCCTCTCTATTTCAGAGGAATTTCAGCGCAGGAATACCGAAAAAAGCATCGAGGAGGCGTTGGATTTGTTAGATAAGATGCAAGATGTTTGTTACAAAACGGGAAAAGAGTTGGTAGTGTATGTATCGATGGCGTTTGGCAATCCTTATGGCGAACCCTATCAGGTAGAGCGCGTTACCGACTTTGTCTATCGTTTGGAGCGGCTTTCGGTACAATCGGTACAGCTTTCCGACACTATCGGGGTAGCGCAGCCGCAGGTAATTCGTCCGCTTTTCGAGTCGCTTATCAAAGAATTTCCGCATATCAGTTTTGGAAGTCATTTTCACTCAAACCCTAATACGGCAGAGGAAAAAATCGCCGCCGCTTATTTAGGAGGTTGTAGAAATTTTGATGGCGCAATGGGCGGCTTCGGCGGCTGTCCTATGGCAAAAGACGAGCTAACGGGCAATATCGCCACCGAAAAAATCCTTGCTTTTGCACAGAGCCAAAACTTTTCACCTGCCCAATTAGGACTTGATGAACAAGCCCTTCAAAAGGCTATTGTGATGGTGAGTTCTGTTTTCCCACAGGAAGAATATGAAGTTATCAAATAAAAAATTTCAACCGTTTCAAAATTTTGATTTGAATAGGATAGGGTCTGAAAATCCTATCCTATTAGTGTTGTTACAACGGTCAGAAGGTCAAAAAACGGGTTTTTGTGCTTCATGCAAACCTGCTGAACCCCCACCCTGCCCTCCCAGTGATGTTAAGTTCTGTAAAAAAACTTGTTTGGTCAAATTAGAAACAAAATAAAATTTGGACTGAACCCTATTTTTGGGTTTGAAAATCCTTTTTTATTTCAATCTCGCTGCGGACAAGGCAATGCCTTGTCCCTACATTTGCATTTGATTTTTAGAATTTAACATCACTGCCTGCCCTCCCCCCATAGGGGAGGGTTCGAAAACCAAATCATTTTTTTGCATTTATGCAAAAAAATGATACCGCATAAAAGCCCCGCCATATAGGGGTAGTAATGTTAAGTTCTGTCAAAAGCCTTGTTTTATTACAGTTTTTTCAAATTTGACACGAAATAAAATTTGGACTTAAACCCTAAGGGTCTTCAAGACCCTTAGGGTTTGGGGCATAGGACAAGTTACTGCCTATTTCCCTACGTGCGCCTTCAATTTCTACATTTTTTCCTTCCGCTTTGTTTTCTTTTTCACAACCCAGATATGAAAAATGCTTATTTCTCACAACTTGCCTCTCTTTTAGTCCTCGACATCGAAACCGTTCCTGCCTATCCTACCTTCGAAGAGCTGCCCGATAGATTTAAAAGCCTTTGGGAAAAAAAGGCGCAATATTTTCTAAAAGAAGGGCAGAATTTATCGCAAGTTTATCAGGAGCGAGCAGGTATTTTTGCCGAGTTTGGTAAAATTATCGTGATTGGTGTAGGGCATTTTGTGGAAGAAGAGGGCGAGATTTTCTTTCGTGTCAAAGCCTTAGCCGCTGATGACGAAAAGAAATTGCTACTACAATTCAAAAAAATTATAGAAAAGTTTAAAAATGTACGCCTTTTAGGACACAACGGAAAAGAATTTGACTTTCCTTATATTGCGCGTAGAATGTTGGTGCAGGGCATAGATTTGCCCGACGCGCTCAATGTAGCCGACAAAAAGCCTTGGGAGGTTTCGCATTTGGATACGATGCAACTTTGGCGTTTTGGCGACTACAAGCACTTTACCTCGCTCGAACTATTGGCTGCCATTTTTGATTTGCCCACCAGCAAGGACGATATAGATGGTAGTCAGGTGCAAAAGGTCTATTATCAGGAGCAGGATTTAGGGCGGATTGCGCACTATTGCGCCAAAGATGTTGTCCTGACCGCACAGGTCTATTTGCGCCTGCAAAATCTGCCGCTTATCGCTCAGGAAAATATTGTTTGGGTCTGAAAGCAGGTATTTTTTCAATCTAATTTCGGACAGCACAGGTAGGGCGAAGTTCCAGCTTCGCCCTGCCACCTGCCTCGCACGAAGCTGGAGCTTCATGCTACATTTTTTGTTTTTCTTTCAATCTAATTTCGGACAAGGCACTGCCTTGTCCCTACAAAAGTAACTACAATTTTTTAGCATAAACTTCTTTGAGGGCTTAGTGCATTTGAGCGGCTTTATTGAAAACAAAACCTGCTGCCTCTTGGCGTTCTTCGTAATCTATCTCTTTGTCTATTAGGTAGAGAAGTTGTTTTTTTTGATAAATAACGGTCAAGCCTTCTATCTCAAAGGCTTCGTCTTCGTCTTTTTTTGTATCAAAACCTAAACGAAAACGCGCACCCCCACAGCCGCCGCCGCCCTCTACCAGAAGGCGTAGGTGATAATGAGGCGGGATATTTTTTTGGCTGCGAATCTGCTTTATCTTTTCAAGAGCCTTTGCCGTAATCGGAATAAACATGGCGTTTTTAGGGAAAAAAAGGGAATTTGGCTTAAAACCTTAGCGTTTGTTTTTTAGAAAGATAGTTTTCTTTCAATCCGACTTAGGACAAGGCAATGCCCTGTCCCTTCGGATTTTTTCTTCGGATTTTTTAGAATGTAGCACAAAGGCGGCTATCCTTTTGTTTTTCGCACCTCAATCGTGGTTCTACGGTTGAGTTGGTGTTCTTCTTCGGTCTTGGCTTTTGGCACTTTCGGACGCTCTTCGCCATAGCCTACAGCCTTGATTTTTGCCTTCTCCACGCCTTTGCTGATGAGATAATTGACGGCAGAATTGGCGCGGCGTTGTGAAAGTTTTTGGTTGTAACTATTCGAACCTCTTTCGTCGGTATGCGAACCAAAGACAAGCTCTACGTCGGGATAGATGGTTAGGTATTCATTTAAGAATTTGACAAAAACATCTAAGCTATCTTTTGAGGCTTGTGTGAGTCGGTCTTTGTCGTATTCATACAAAATGGTGATTTCGGGTGGCAAGATGTCGCCCTTGTCGGTAGTGGTCGTAACTAAAAGGTCTTTTGTGAGAGTATAAGTGGTATCAAAATAAATCGTGTTATACATCTGCGGTAAAGATTTTTCATCTACGCCTCTGCCTAAGGTAGAAAATTTGCTTTTGGCACTTCGCGTAATATAACCTTCCTTTCCTACCGTAACGGTGTAGTTTTTATCCATCACCAAAAGCGTATCGAAGAGAAACTTGCCGCTGGCATCAGATTGGGTCTTGAAAAGGGTATTTCCTTTTTCATCTAAAAGGCTTAGATTTACGCCTGCAAGCACCGTTTTTGTACCTGTATTGACATCGGCTAAGTAGGTAATGCCGCGCAGGTAGTACTCTACAAAACGCATTTCCAAACTATCTAAGCTAAAACGGTAGATGTCGTCGTCGCCTACGCTGCCTTCTTTTCTATTCGAAACCAAAAAACCTTTCATCGGTTTGCCGTTATTGGAAAGGGCAGTGAAAAGCAAGCCAAAGTCGTCGGCACTGCTATTCATGGGTGCGCCTACGTTCCTGATTTCTGCCTTTTCGCCTTGTTTTTCAAAGTCGGGGGCGATAAAAATATCTAAGCCGCCCAAGCCGCCTCTGCCGTCGGAGGCAAAGTAGAGATTACCTGCTGCATCGAGGGTAGGAAACATCTCATTGCCTTCGGTATTGAGCGCGTCGGGGAGTTTTTCGGCGTTGGTGAAGGTTCGGTTTGCGCCTTCGCCTGTGAGGGTGGCTTTGTATAGGTCTAAACCGCCTTTGCTGCTGGCACGATTGGAGGCAAAATATAGCGTTTTGCCGTCGGGTGCGATAAAGGGAGTGCCGTCCCAAGCGGTGCTATTGATGTAGGAAAGGGGCTGCGGTTCTGACCAAGCATTTTCTACCCAATGCGAAAGATAGAGGCTTACTTCCTTGTCGTCGTCCGCGCCTTTTCCCTTTCCACTGCGAGCAAAGACGAGCAGTTTGCCGTCGGGCGAAAAGGTAGCCGAAGACTCATGCACGCCTTCGAGGTTGAAGTTCGGATTTTGCGCTTCCCAAATCGCGACACTGCCTGTGCCTTGTGCCGAGTCGAGGTAGGAAAAGTTGTATAAATCGTAATAGCCTGCCCCTGTGCCTGCATAACTCTTTTCATTTCTACGCGCCGAACTGAAAATAAGGCTGCCATTTTCTTTACCCATTGGGGTAGGCGAAAAGTCGGAAGCAGGCGAATTGATGCTTTTTAGGTTTTCTACCACTACAAAGGGCTGCGGCTTTTGTAGTTGGGCAAGGTTGGGGTGCGTTTCTATCTGCACTTGGGCGATATTTTTGAGTTTGGCAGTGCGCCCTTCTTGTACGTATTTTTCATATTCTACCTTCGCCTCGTCATACCTTTGGGCAGTGTGCAGGGCTTGGGCATAGTAAAATTGTAGCGTGTCTTTGTCGGCAGAGGTGAGCAAATCGGGGTATTGCGGTAGCAGGCTTAGGGCTTTTTCGTAATGTGGCAGGGCTTGTTCTATCCGATTAGAACGGCGATAACATTCGCCCAACTTGTAGTAGGCGAGCAGTGCCTCATCGGGTTTCTCTTCCGCCTGCGCCTTGAAAAGCGGAATGGCGTTTTGATAAGCAGCTCTATCGAATTCACTTTGCGCCTTCTGGAGGGTCGTGGAGCAGCCACTTAGGATTAGGAAGACCAAGCTCATCGTTATAGAAAAAATATACGTATATTTCATAATTTTATCGTGTAAAATTTGCGTTATCTTGCTTTTGTAAGATATGACGGCAATATAAGACTTTTTGTTGAAAGGCGTGGTAATATTTTTCGTTTTCGCTCAACCGTCGACGAGGCTGTTAGCCGTCGTCGAGGTTTTACCTGTAGCGCGAAGCTCCCGCCGCTTCGCGCCTCAAACCGATAATTTTTTTCAGACCTCGCCGAAGGGCAACGCCCTCGACGACGGTTCGGTTCAAATTCTGCCATTTTGTCTTGAAAATAGCGGCGTTTTTATTTTTTCGCTACAAAAAAAATGATAATTTGTAAAAATAATTAAATTCGCCTTTTCTGAAAAAAAAGTGCCGCCATTGCGCGTATATAGGTATGATGATTTTGGTTTAATGTTTTTTGCTAAAAAAAGTAGCATTAAAAAATTGGCGTGGCTGACTTTCTGTCAATAGTTTTGTAAAATAGTTACAAATCTTTCGACTTTGGGGTAAAAAACGCTTCTTTAAAATTTTTTCGACTATTTTTGGGCTTCGATTTGGATTTGAAAAAAGTCTTTCCTACCTTTGTGATGTCGCC
>NZ_AUGI01000034.1 GCF_000422585.1 Hugenholtzia roseola DSM 9546 | reverse complement strand
AAATAGACTACCGCATTATTGGCGGCGATATTCAAATAGTAGAAGTAGAGCTTGACAATGGCGAAACTGTCATTGCAGAGGCAGGTGCTATGTTGTATATGGAAGGCGGCATCAAGTCGGAAAGCAAGATGGGCGATGGCTCGAATCCAAGTCAGGGCTTTTTTGGCAAACTCATGTCGGCAGGGGCGCGTATGATAACGGGCGAATCGCTCTTTATGACACACTTCACACACGAAGGTAGTGGCAAGGGTCATGTCGCTTTTTCTGCACCTTTTCCGGGTACGGTGATGCCTGTTCATTTGAATCAGTGCAATAATAGCACGCTTATTGTTCAAAAAGATGCCTTTTTGTGTGCCGCTTTGGGTACAAAAATCTCTATTCACTTGAATAAAAAGTTAGGGGCAGGCTTTTTTGGCGGTGAGGGTTTTATCCTACAAAAATTGCAAGGCGATGGCATGGCGTTTATCCATGCAGGCGGTACGGTCATCGAGCGCACGCTCAATAACGAAACCTTGCGCGTGGATACAGGTTGCGTTGTGGCTTTTGAAGAGGGTGTCAATTACGACATTCAGCGTTCAGGCAACTTGAAATCTATGTTTGTAGGGGGCGAAGGCTTGTTTTTAGCCACTTTGAGCGGAACAGGCAGAGTCTGGATACAATCTATGCCCATTTCAAAATTAGTGCAGGCACTTTCTCCTTTTAGCGGAAATGCGACAAAAGGAAGTTCTGCCTTAGGTGCTATCGGCGACCTTTTAGACTAAGTGCGATACACGTTGAAAACAACCGAAACCCTTAGCGAGGCAACTTGCTAAGGGTTTTTTATCAGTCAGCTTAAGTTGTGTGAAAAGCCTTTTTTTGTCAAATTTATAAACCCTAAGGGTCTTTAAGACCCTTAGGGTTTGGCTCATTCGAACCTGTTTTTTAGAATTTAACATCACTGTTTTTTATGGGCTTTTCGCCTGCTTTTTCGCGCTTTTACCCAAAAAAAACGAACTTTGCACCATACGCAGACCAATAAAAACACGCCTACTCTTTTCTTTTCTCCAATCTTTTCTCTTTTTTATGACTCCTAATTCGTCTGTCAAATATTTTATCATCGACTTTGATAGCACTTTCACCAAAGTAGAGGCTATGGACGAGCTTTGCCACCTAAGCCATGCGCATAAAGCAGAAGCGGAAAAGGCGCGAAGTTTGGCGCAAATCAGCGAACTTACCCATTTGGCGATGGAAGGCAAAATTTCATTTCGCGATTCTTTACAAAAAAGGCTGCAAATCTTGGCAGCAAATCGCCGCCATTTGCCCGATTTAATTTCAATTTTGAGCGAAAAAATATCAGACTCTTTCAAACGCAATCAAGAATTTTTTAATACCTACACCGACCATATCTTGATTGTATCGAGCGGCTTTAAAGACTTTATAGAGCCTATCGTTACAACTTTTGGCGTGAAGCCTGAAAATATTTATGCTAATAGTTTTGTTTTTGATGCAGATGGAAATATTGTTGGCTTCGACGAACAAAACTTTTTATCCGAAGACAAGGGCAAAGTCAAACTGCTCAAAAGCCTCGATTTGAAAGGTGAGATTTACGTCATCGGCGATGGCTACACCGACTACGAAATCAAAGAGGCAGGCTTGGCAAACCAATTCTACGCCTTTACCGAAAATGTGCGCCGTCATTCGGTTGTGGAAGTGGCTGAAAAAGAAGTGGTTAGCTTAGACGAGTTTCTTTATATCAACAATCTGCCGCGCAATGTTTCTTTTCCTAAAAATCGCATCAAGGTTTTACTTTTAGAAGGTATCCACCAGAGGGCAGTAGATTTGATGCGTGCCGAAGGCTATCAGGTAGAATTGCTCAAAACGGCTCTAAGCGAAGACGAACTTTTGGAACGAATGGCAGAGGTTTCGATTTTGGGGATTCGTTCCAAAACACAACTAACGGCAAAGGTGATAGAAAAGGCAAATCGCCTTTTGGCGGTAGGGGCTTTTTGTATCGGCACAAATCAAATTGATTTGGAGGCTTGTACCAAAAAAGGCGTTACCGTTTTCAACGCGCCTTATAGCAACACGCGCAGTGTCGTAGAGCTTGCGATTGCCGAAATGATTATGCTCTTGCGCAATGTGCCTGCCCAAGTGATGGACATGCACAAGGGAAAATGGACAAAATCGGCTGCTAATAGTTTCGAAATTAGAGGCAAAAAATTGGGTATTGTCGGATATGGCAATATTGGCTCACAACTTTCGGTCTTGGCAGAGGCAATGGGCATGGAGGTTTATTTTTATGATATTGTCGATAGATTGGCTTTGGGAAATGCCAAACCTTGCCACTCGCTCGAAGAGCTATTAGAAAAAGCCGACATCGTAACCCTGCACGTAGATGGGCGCAAAGAAAATCAGCACTTAATTAGCCATGCCGAATTTGAGCGCATGAAAGAAGGCGTGGTGTTTTTAAATTTGGCGCGTGGTGCGGTAGTGGATATCGAAGCCTTAGTTACTTACCTACAAAATGGCAAAATCTTGGGCGCAGGGATTGATGTTTTTCCTTATGAACCCAAAAACAACAGCGAAGAATTTATTTCCCAACTTCGCCACATTCCCAACTGTATCCTAACGCCGCACGTAGGGGGCAGTACGCAGGAGGCGCAGGTAAATATCGCCCAATTTGTTCCCAATAAAATCATAGATTACATCAATGCAGGCAATACCTTTGCCAGCGTTAATTTCCCCGAATTGCAACTGCCCAAACTCAAAGATGCGCATCGTTTGATTCACATTCACCGAAACGTACCGGGTATTTTGGCAAAAATAAACCAAACCTTAGCCCAGCATCAGGTCAATATCGTGGGGCAGTATCTCAAAACCAACGAAGAAATTGGCTATGTCATTACCGATGTCAATAAAAAATACAACGAAAACGTTATCGCCGACCTAAAAAATATAGAAAACACCATTCGTTTTCGCATTTTATATTAGGCACTAAAACAGATTTGTAGGGACAAGGCTGACCTTGTCCTTTTTTATTTTTCAGACCCAACTGCTTCAAACCCGAAACGCCTTCCCTGCGCTTCGGGTTTGAAATTAAAATCTGAAAGGTACATTAAAAATCAGATGTAAGTTTTTTGTCAAAAGAAAACGCCTGCCCTTTTTCTGACTTAGGATAAGAAAGTTTTATTTTTTTTGGTAAAAAAGGGAAAACAAAGCAGGAAAAATCGAAAAAAAACGATTTTTGCGAAAAAAAAATCGTCAATCGCTTGCAAATCAGGATATTATGTTTTTACTTTGCATCAATGTTATGCAAGCATACCTTTTAAACAAAAAAAAGAAATGCCCAGCGGCGTTTGCACAACTCAAAAGGCTTTTATCTTCTAACTGCTTTGCTAACAAAACGATACAAATTTTCACACAGACACACTCAATATTCCCCTTCTTTTTACCCATGAAAAAAATTGTCCTCTCTTTGGTGGCTTTTGCCTTCTATTGCCTTGTTAGTTTTGGCGCATTTGCGCAAATAAAGGAGATAGAATTAGATGTTCCGACAGGAAACTTACCTACCACTTCACAGCTAAACACAACCCTACAACGCAGCCAAGGCGACATTTTGGGCAATGGCAGCAGCGATGCAGGCAATATTTATTACGGTGCAAATCCTACAAATCCGCGTGCAGGTGCGCCCGTTTTGGTCTTCATTCATGGCTACTCGTCGCGTGCCAGCACTTGGTGGGAAAACAACGACATGTACACACGCGCCTATAACGACGGCTACCGTACCGCCTTTGTATCCGTTCACCCCGATAAAAATATGTGGGTCAATGGACAACTTTTTCGCGACATGCTCAATACGGTTGCCAATCGCTATGGTGTTTCGCGCGTGGTAGTGGTAGCGCATAGCAAAGGTGGCTTGGATAGTGATGCCGCCTTGGTACATTACGGCGCAACAAGTCGCGTGGAGCGCGTCATTACTTTGGGTTCGCCACACTTTGGTACGCCTTTGGCAGATTTGGCGCAAAGTGGTTGGGTTTGGTGGCTTTCCAATGTTTTTGGACAGGTAAATGATGCCACTTACAGCCTGCAAACAGGCTATGCCAGCTATTTCCGCTCTCAAACGGATTCGCACCCGAACCGTCCTAATGCGCGTTTTCGTACCGTAGGCGCGTGGGGATATGGTGGAATCCTTTGGTTTTCAGGCGTTTATCTCAATCTAAATGGTGGCAGTTCTTCCACAGGTGGAAATGATGGCGTTGTGCCTTATTATAGCACCAAACGCCCCAATTCTATACACCTTTTAGGCGGACATGGCACTGCCGCAACCGATTTAGACCACAGCGAAGTGCATAAAGGGCAGTATATGTGGCAATATGTCAAGGCGAATTTGCCCACAACCCTTGCTAAGGAGCAAGCCCAAAACCTTGCGCCCGAACCAGTGAAAAACCCCAACGCCATTGTAGAGAGTTTTGTGCAGGTGATTAGCACCAAAGAAGGAAAGGCGAATTTGGTTGTAGAAAAAAATACAACAGAACTTTTGCTCGATATTCACCATCTTTCCGAAGCAGACGATTTTGTACTAATTGCGCCTAATGGCGAAACAATGCGTCCCGAAATTTTGCGCAGTGCAGAAATCGTGCAGATGGACATGTTGGGTGGCTATGTAACTACTTTGCGCTTGGAAGGCGAAAACCTACAAAGTGGCACTTACACCTTGGCAAGCCGTTTAGACGCTACGCCTTTTGTAGCCTTAGTGAATACAGGCACACAAGTTGGATTGCGACTTACTTCTGACCTAAATGACGAAAAATGGACGTATCGTGCAGGCGAACCTATCGCACTTAATTTGCAAGTTTTGGCGCATCAGCCCCTTAATGCGCAGGGTGCAAAGGTTACGGGTGTAATAAGCCTAACTTCTGATGCCGAAGGTTTTGATAGAATGACTGCCCCTACTTATGTAGTGGAATTTGAGGAAAAGGCAGGCGTTTATAGCCTTCATTTACCAAAAGGATTGCCACAAGGCTTGTATAACCTCGCCATTCACGCTGAAAACGGCAATTTTAGCAAGTCTTTGGTCAGCAGTTTTGCCGTAGTAGAAAATACCTTGCACCAATTAGGCACAAGCCAAAAAGAGGACGAAACCAAAAAAGCAAGCTCTTTGCGCTTAGAGGCGGCTTATCCAAACCCGATGAGCAGCCAAACGACAGTGGTTTTTGAAAACCAAACCTTACAAGATGTTGTCGTTTCGGTTTATGATGCCAAAGGGCGCAGAGTGGCGCAGCAAATTTTGCCAGAGCTAAACTTGGGCAAACACCAATACCAATGGCAGGCAGAAGGGGCAGAAAACGGACTTTATATCATAGAGATTCGCACCGAAAATGAACGCCTGACGCAAAAAGTCATTTTAGAAAAATAGCCTCGCGCCTATTTTTTGAGCCTTTTTGCACCTAACTAATAAACCCCAATAAACCCTAAGTGTCGTCAGTACGCTTAGGGTTTTGCCGCTCTTGGGGTTTTGTTTTCGAAAGCTTTTGGTTATCTTTGCCTATCTTCGCTTATCTTCGCTTATCTTCATTGCTTGTCTTTCTCTTTTTTCTCATTTTACTTCAAATGTTATGATAGTTGTTACGGGTGGTAGCAAAGGCATTGGCAGAGCCATTATCGAAAAATTTGCACAGAAAGGCTACCATGTCTGCACTTGCGGACGTGATAAGCAAGCCTTAGACCAGCTTAAAATGGAAATCGAGACCAAATATCAGGTTTCGCTTCACTACCGTCTTGCCGACCTATCCAAACCCAAAGACATAGAAGATTTTATTTGGTTTGTTCATTTTTTAGACCAGCCCATCGAGGTCTTGGTCAATAATGCAGGCTACTTTGTGGCAGGCTCTATCACCGAAGAACCCGCAGGCACGCTCGAAAATATGCTCAATACCAATCTTTTGAGTGCCTATCACGTTACGCGCGGTTTGGTCGGAAAGATGAAGGCACAAAAGAAAGGCGATATTTTCAATATCTGCTCTATCGCCAGCATTACAGCCTACCCGAATGGTGGCAGCTATTGTATTTCCAAATTTGCCCTTTACGGCATGACCAAAGTCTTGCGCTTAGAACTGATGCCGCACCAGATTCGCGTGGTGGCGGTCTTGCCCGGTGCTACCCTTACCGATAGTTGGGCAGGGGCAGGTTTGCCGCCTGAACGCTTCATAAAGCCGCAAGATGTGGCAAAGGCTATCTATGCCGCACACGCCCTTTCTTCACAAGCCGTTATCGAGGAAATGATTATCCGCCCTCAATTAGGCGATATTTAGACCTGAAAAATGCTTTTTGCTTTACAAATGCTGTTTCTCTGTTGCCAAAAGTAGGGACAAATAAAAAGCGCGAAGTCGAAACTTCGCGCTTTTTTTAGGTCAGAAAGAACGCAATAACGCAGTGAGGTTAAATTCTAAAAATTAGATTCAAATGAGCCAAACCCTAAGGGTCTTAAAGACCCTTAGGGTTTATAAATTTGACAAAACAAGGCTTTTTACAGAACTTAACATTACTTGATAACACCGTTGCGCTCTATTTTGAAAGCCTTTTGGGGTTGAAAGCGTTTTGATATTTGTAACGTCTTAGAAAGAGAAGTCTGTATTTTCGTTTAGTATTCTGTAATGAGCGTGCCTACGGCTTCGCCTTGCAAGACCTTTAATAAGTTGCCGGGCGTGTTCATATCGAAGACAATGATAGGCAGATTGTTTTCGCGGCAGAGGGTAAAGGCGGTCATGTCCATGACGTTGAGTCCTTGTTGATAGACCTGCTCGAAGGAAATATTTTCATAGCGCACAGCTTCGGGATTTTTTTCAGGGTCGGCAGAATAAACGCCATCTACGCGCGTACCTTTCAAGACCACGTCTGCACCAATTTCTATGGCGCGAAGCGAAGCGGCAGAGTCGGTAGTGAAGTAGGGGCTACCCAAGCCTGCGGCAAAAATGACGACTCTATTTTTTTCTAAGTGGCGAATGGCGCGACGGCGAATGTAAGGCTCGCAAATTTGCTCCATCTTGATTCCCGACATCAGGCGCGTATAAACACCCATCTGCTCTAAGGCAGATTGTATCGCCATCGCATTGATAACGGTAGCAAGCATGCCCATGTAATCGCCCTGTACGCGGTCTATGCCTACATTATCCGACTGTACGCCTCTAAAAATGTTGCCGCCCCCAATCACGACCGCCACTTGGATTCCATTTTCTACGGCGTTCTTGATTTCTAAGGCATATTGCTCTAAGCGGCTCGGCTCGATGCCAAATTGTTGTGTTCCCATGAGGGCTTCGCCGCTTAATTTGAGCAGCACCCGTCTATAGCGTTTGTAAGTCATGGTAGAATTGGGGTAAGGATTTAAAAAGTTATCAAAAAAAGGCAAGCCAGAAGCTCACCTTCAAATATTGCGATATTACTGAACTTCGAAAGTAGTCGTACCGATAAGTAGCTCGTCTGCCCAAATTTCGAGGCGAAAGAAGCCTCGTTCCTCCGACAAATGCTCATAAACAAAGGTGAGCATTTGGTCTGTTTGGGTATAATGAAAATACTGCTGGGCAGTGCAGGCGTGAGGGACATTGGCAGATTGAAGGAGCTTTCCACTCGGACTTAATACTTTCAGACATATATTCTTCTGCCCGATTCCTACCTTAGAAGTGGCGCGAATCAGAGCCTTGATGCGGATTTTGGCGTATAAAATTTGTAGCGGTTTTTTCAAATTGAGAAGCGAATCGCCTTCATAGAGCATAATCGGCTCGGCTTGTAGGTTTAGCGGTTCTAAATCGCCTCTTTTCGATTGTAGGCTATCGCGCAAGGTTTGGCTTTCGCGTTTCATATTTTGAATCAGGACATCTCTTTGTGCCAATTCTGCCTCATATAGTTTGAGCTTTTCTTTGAGCAACTTGTAGTTTTGCGTCGTCAGTGCGTTGCTATGGGTGAGGGTCACGATTTCTTGGCGCAAGGAAGTTTGCAGATTTTTGAGTTGCTCGATGTCCTCGCCCATCTGTTTGAGAAGCGATTGTCGGAAGTCAATTTCGCGTTGTAGGGAGTCGTAGGCGTGTTTGAGAGCTAAAAGTTCCTGATTTTTGTTGGTATTTTCCTGCCACGCACTTTTGAGGTCTTGATTGAGATACCACGTGTAAATTCCTAAAAAAAGAAGCCCAAAGACCAAAAGCAGTATGAACCACCTTAGTCTTTGCAGACGCTGCGAATGGAAATCATCGGGGAGGGGCGCAGACATGGGAACGGGCTTAGAATAGAGGCAACCTAATCACGACGATTGCCGACGTGCAATTTTTAAGACTTCAAAACAAAAACAGCCCATAAAGTGAAGTGCTTTACAAAACGCAACACCCTTTTCAGGCTTTCATGGCAAAGATACGAAAAAAAAGCAGAGCTACAAATTAGGGTGCAGTTCTATTAGTGCTTCTATGTAGGTTTCGCCTTTCAAAGGTAGCGTTCCTTGATAAGCGCAACGGTATTGAGGAGTTTGGCGGCTTCTACGCCTTCGCCTATGGTATAAAATCGCCAATCTTGCCCGCGTCGGAATAGTTTGCCCATCACCATCGCGACTTTGCCATGAAAGGCGGCATTGGCAGCTACATCAAAACTACCCAAGAGATTTTCTACCTGATTGGGCGCAGAGGCTGTGTAGATGCGGATTTGGGTATAGGGAATGTCCGAAAAATCTGTCTGACTGCTGCTTTGGACAAAGAAAAAGAGCTGACTTATCGAGGGATTAAGGCGCGTAAGGTCTAAGACAATGGTTTCGTTATCGTTTTGGTCGCTACTAAGGGTCTTGTCGCCTGTGGTATCGTCGCCAGAGTGAGAGATTGCACCATCTTTCGAGTGAGGCTTATTGGGGTAGATAAGGTCGAGCATTTCGCCTTGCTCATCAAAAAGAGCCGCGCCTAAGTCTAAATTCACCCCTTCCCAAGTAGGCACTAAGCCCAAAAAACGCTTCTTCTTCACAATCGCGCCCCAATTTACCCCAATGCAGAGTTTGGGTTGGGTTGCTAAAACGTCAATCGTGCTGCCTTTGTGTAGGATAGGAATTTGCATAGAATACGCAAGAGAGGTAAAAAAGGAAAAAATCGAGGTAGGCTTGCTTTAAAAGCATACTTTATCTTACAAAAGTGCTTTATCGCGTCATGAACACATACTCTTCCAAAACTGCTTCTAAAAAGCGCACAGGCTCTTGTGGCACTTTGCTAAGTTTTAGCTTTTGTGCAATCGTCTGGGCTGCTTCCTTCAAAAGGGTCTGATGTGTTGGCGAGGGGTTTTTATAGTAGCGAGCGAGTAAGTTTTTGATGAGCATCATCTCTTGGTCGTTGAAGGCGATAAGATTGGGGTACAAAAATTCGCGCTCCTGCTCCTTGTTTTCTTCCTTAAAAACGCGCCCTTTGTGTTGGTTGCCTTCGGGTTGGAGCTTGACTACGAGCGTGCCTGCCAAGACATCGCCCAAACGTTGCTTGTTTTCCGAAGTCAGAATGAGGGTAGCGGCTAAGGCGGTAAAGGAAAAACTAACATCAATCATTCTAAAAGCCCAACGAAGCAAAAAATCGTCGGCAGAGGGCAAATCGCCATTAAACTTGACCACTTTGAGGCGCATGATTTTTTTGCCTATGCTCTGTCCCTGCCAAAGAATTTCTAAGGCTAAATGGTAAAAAACAAAGAAGGGGACTACCAATAAAAAATAGACATATACAAACCAATCGCTATCTTGAAGCAAAATGCCCATCAGAGTACCGATAAGCGAAATCCAAGCGATAATTACGATAAAATCGATGAAATAAGCCACTGCCCTTTCGAGGGAAGAAGCCAAGCCTACTTCAATGGTTACATTCTGCGGAGTTTTTAAATAAACTGTTGCCATTTTTTTGTATTTCTATTTGAAAACGGAAAAAAACACGACTAAGATTTGGGCTTTCTAAAAAAATGACTATATTTACAATCCCGACGCTACTGCCTACTATGCGCCGCAAGTATAGGCGTAAAAATAGCCACAGCCGAATTAAAAATCAGGCTCTGCCGTCTTCAAAGATAAGACTTTTTTTCAAATTTATCGTTCTTGGGCTTTTTTTTTCGCTCTTTTTCGTAATTTGTCGGGGAAAGACTATTTCAAGCCGCTTTGCTTTCCAATTTCCTAAGCCGCCCAAATTTTACTTTTTATGCGCGAAAATGAATTTATCCGTCAGAACAAGTCTAAATGGCTGCATTTCGAGAACCTACTTGTACAAAAACACAAAGACCCTGACGAATTAGCCGAGCATTTTATTAAAGTTACAGACGACCTTTCTTATGCGCGTACCTTCTACCGTCATCGCGTTATTTCGGTCTATCTAAATGGTTTGGCGCAGCGCGTCTTCAACCAACTTTTCCGCTATCGCAGCAAAGAGCAGGGCAGTTTTGTGCGTTTCTGGACACACGATTTGCCTTTGGCAAACTACCACATTCGCTATGAACTTCTCATTTCTTTTGTCGTCTTTGCCTTAGCGTTTTGTATCGGCGTGCTTTCCAATCAGGAGTCTGACGGCTTTGCGCGTTTGATTTTGGGTGATGCCTATATCAATATGACCGAATCGAATATCTCACAAGGCGACCCTATGGCGGTCTATAAAGATAGCCAAAAAGTCAATATGTTTTTGGGCATTACGCTCAATAACGTCCGCATTGCCTTTATGGTCTTTGTCTTGGGCGCATTGGGCGGAATTGGCACTTTGGCGATTCTGATAAAAAATGGCGTAATGGTGGGCGTTTTTCAGCACTTTTTCTATCAAAAAGGCGTGTTTTTAGAGTCCTTTGCCACAATTTGGGTGCATGGCACGCTCGAAATTTTAGCCATTATCGTAGTAGGGGGCGCAGGCATGACCCTAAGCAGGGGGCTATTTTTCCCCAACTCTTACACGCGCCTACAAAGTTTTCAGATGGCGGCACGTCGCTCGATAAAGGTCATTATGGGCATTGTGCCTGTCTTTGTGGTGGCGGCTTTTATAGAAAGTTTCGTTACGCGCTACACCGAACTTTCCTATACCATACGCTTTATGATTATCATTAGCTCCTTGCTTTTTATGATTTTCTACTTCGTATTTTATCCGTTTTGGGTGGCACGCCGCCTTTCAGCGCAGGAGCGTACCGAAACACAGCCTGCTTATCAGCCTCAAAGCGTGTTTAAATACTACCAAATCCGCTCGGCGCGTCAGCTCATCAAAGATACTTTTACTTTCTATAAAAAACACATTGGTTTTTATCTCAAAGTGTTCGCGCTGGTAGTTTTTCCACTTTCCTTTTTGCAAATGTATCAAATTAGTGCGCGAGAGTTAGCCGACAAAGACTTCTTCTTCTTTTTCTTGGAAAGTGAAGGCTATTTTGTGCATTACCTCAAACTTATCTTCGGTTTGGCGATGAAGCCTTGGGCGCATTTTGGGGTGTATCAGGCTCTTAATACGCTCCTTTGGCTGCTTAGTAGTCTGCTTTTTCTGTTTCATATCGAGCAAAAGACACTGCGCCCTGACCTTCCTTTGGGTTGGAATCAAGGCACGCTGCAAATTGTAGGTAAATTTTTGGCTACAAAAGGGCTTTTGGTGTTTGCCACTTTGCTCCTTGTCAAATTGCTTGTCTTGATAAGTGCCGCTTGGATTTGGGTTGTTTTTCCCCTACTTTCCACTATCTTGGCTTTTTGGGTGGCAGAGCGCAATGCCTTTTCTTTTTGGAAAGGTAACGTGCTAAAAGGTGGTTTCTACTTGGCTTTCCTGCTTGTTTTGGTGGGTTTCTACCTGCTGCTTTTGGGTTCGCCCCTGCTTTATCTGCTCTATGATAGCCTGATTTCGATATTGGGCTTGGGCAATACGGGGCAGACCAACTTGCTTTTGCAAGCCTGCGTAGTTGCTTTTGCACAGGCGAGTTTTTTTGTGGCTTATCCGCTTTTCATTATTGCCATGCGCCTGCTCTATGGTTCGGAAGTGGAAAAAAGCGAAAGCCTGACTTTGCAGCGCGAACTTTCCGACTTTCATTTTCGCCATCAACCCAAAGAATGGGAGTAGCAATTTTTGGTCTAAGGGTGTTCTAATTACAGTCTAAAAAAGTATCTTCTTATGCGTTTTTCTCTATTAAGTCCTGATTTTTTGGCTTCTTTTTGGCGCAGGTTTTTCCTTCTGGCTCTTTTCTGCACGCTTGCGCTGCCTCTTTTGGCACAAAAAGCCACACGCCTCGAAGGTTCGCCCTATGTTTTGGGCAAAGAAAGCCTAAAACAAGCCACTTGGGAAAAGGCGATTGAAGGCATCGATTACACGCCGCCCGAAAAGAAAAAAACAGATGGAGGAGAAAACATAAATCTTCCTACTTGGCAACCAAAGTGGGACGCTTTTGATGCGCTGCCTTTTTTGAAGCCGCTTTTGGTAATTTCTATCTCCGCGCTGCTTTTGGGGATTATTTTTTGGCTGGTTTTGCAAAATTGGGGCAAATACAATAAGCGCAACCGCCAACAGATTCAGTTCGACTTCGAGCAGGAAGTAGATGTTAAGAAGGTGAATTGGAGCGATTTAGAGTACCTTTTGCAGCAAGCCCTTCAAAATCAGAACCATCGCATTGCCTTGCGCCTTTTGTTTCTGATTTTACTAAAAAAATTGCAAGAGAATGGCTATCTCAAAACGGCAAAAGGCTTTTCAAACGCCCAATATCTACAACAGATGCAGCATCAAGTCGAGCTTTATGATACCTTTGCTTACCTTTTGCGCTGTTACGAATGGGTTTGGTATGGTGAGCGTAGTCTCTCCGCTCATCAATTTGAAGCCCTCAAAAATCAATGGGACAGCTTTTTGGCACAAATCAAACCCCTACAACAGGTCTGATACACTTTCTAATGACCTTTTAATGCTTTGAATGGTATGAAAAATAAAGGATTTATTTTACCGCTTTTTATTTTTATTATCGCACTACTAACGGTAGTGTCGATTTTCGTTTTGCCAAACTTTAATACAAATAAAAATTTAGATTGGGACGAAGATTACCACAAGAGTAGCAAGCAGCCCTACGGCACTTATATTCTGCACCAAATTTTGCCCGAAGCTTTTGGCAGCGGCGAACTAACCGAAATAGACGATACTTTGGGCGTTTTTTTTGTGGAAAATGAAATGCCAAAAAATACCAATTATGTCTTTGTGGGAAACCACTACAACACACACGAAAGAGAGATGGAGCTACTCTTCGAGTATGTGGGGGCAGGCAATGAGGCTTTTATCAGCAGTGAAGGCTTTTTAGACTATCAATTTATCAATTTTTATCAAGATAAAATTGTCCAAAATCCGCAAATGGTGGAGGCAGACTTTGCCGCTGCGCTTGGTTCGGCGGCAGCCGTTGGGAGCGATTTGATAACAACTTTGAATCAGATGACAGGTGCAACCTTAGAAAATGTGCCTGCCGACCGTTTGGGTTTGTATTTGCCCGAAGTTCGAAAAGGGCGCGTTGCCGCTTATGAGCGCGTTCTTTATTTTGAAAAACAGACCATTACACACACTTCTGTCTTTACGCCTGCCACACAAGAATATCCTGACGTGCGCTTTTTGGGTGGTATCAAGGTAGAAGAAGCCGCCTTCGAGCTTCTCGATAAAGGCGAATATACGGAAGAAACAAAAGAAGTGGAAAAACGCGGCTATAATGTTGATTTGAGCAAAGCCTACAAAGCCGACCAAACCTTATTGTATAATTTTGTCCGCTTTCGCTATGGAAAAGGGCATTTTTATATCCATACCTTCCCACAAGCCTTCGCAAACCACCAACTTCTCAAAGCCGAAGGCTACGATTATGTAAAGGCTATTTTTTCGCATCTGCCCCAGCAGAAAACCTATTGGGACGAGCGCAGCAAATTCTACAAACAGCCGCCTTCCCAAGTGCCTTTCACCCGTTATGAAAGCAAGGAGTTGAGCTATATCCTTTCGCAGCCGCCTCTGAAATTTGCCTATTACACTTTGTTGATAGCGGCATTGCTCTACATCTTTTTTGCAGGAAAGCGAAAGCAGCGCATTATCCCCATTTTAGAAGAAAAAACCAATACCTCTTTGGAATTTGCCAAAACCGTAGGCACGCTCTATTTTCAGGAGCAAGACCATGTCAGATTGGCAGAGCTAAAAATCAAACTCTTTTGGGACTTTGTGCGAAACAAATACCAAATAGAAACGCAGGTACGCAATCCAGATTTTTACAGAAAATTGGCACAGAAGGCGCAAATTTCCGAAACCTACCTTAGTCAGATTCAGAAATTGATAGAGGTAGTAGAGCGTGCGCGTCAGGCACGGATTCAGATTTCGGCAGAAAAACTCATGGCGTTGCATGAACACTTAACCTATTTTTACAAAAAATCAAAATAAAAATGACAGACGAGCCACAAGCGAACCCCGAAAATAGCCCCTTAGAGGAAAACAACCAAACCGACCAATCGTGGCAGACTGCCCAGATTGATAGCCAGCGCATCGAGCTACTGATACGGCGCATCAAGACCCAAATCCACCAATACGTCGTAGGGCAGGAAAAGATGGTAGAGCAGCTTTTGGTAGCACTCATCACAGGCGGACACGTCTTGATTGAAGGCGTACCCGGTATTGCCAAGACGCTCACAACCAAACTTTTAGCCAAGAGCATCAATACCAACTTTTCGCGGATTCAATTTACGCCCGATTTAATGCCTACCGACATCATTGGCACTTCGGTCTATAACCTCAAAACAAGCGAATTTAATTTTGTTTCGGGTCCCATTTTTTCCAATTTGGTACTTATCGACGAAATCAATCGCGCTCCCGCCAAAACGCAGGCAGCCCTCTTCGAGGTCATGGAGGAAAAACAAGTAACCGTAGATGGGAAAACGTATCGCATGGAAGAGCCTTTTTTTGTCATGGCAACGCAAAATCCCATCGAGCAGGAAGGAACTTATCGCCTACCCGAAGCGCAATTAGACCGTTTCCTCTTTCGCATCAAAATTCACTATCCCGAACTGCACGAGGAAAAGCAAATCTTGGAACGCTTTAAAAATCAGTTTCAGCCCAACTTAGATACCTTCGAGGCAGTAGTGGAAAGCGGTGAGATTGCTTTGTGCCGCAAAATGGCAGAGCAGGTCTTTGTCAAACAAGATTTAATAGATTATATCGCCGAAATTGTCTATCAGACACGACACAATGGCGCACTCTATTTGGGTGCTTCGCCACGCGCTTCTTTGGCTATCTTGCGCAGTGCCAAGACCTTAGCCGCCATGAGAGGACGCGACTTTGTTACCCCCGACGACATTCAAGAAATGGCATATCCTGTTCTCAATCACCGCATTATCCTAAGCCCCGAAAAGGAAATGGAAGGGCTGCAAAGTGAGGACATTGTCAAGCAAATTATACAAAAAATAGAAGTGCCGCGCTAAATTCCCGCACTAAATTTCTAAGATGCACACAAACTTTTGCCTAACGCTTTATCTAATAATACCTTATCGAACTTGGGTCTTGTATTTCGGTAGGATTTAGGGCAGAAAATTGCAACACCCCTAAGTGGCTCGCCTTTACTTTTTTAGAAAGAAGCAAGCTACTTAGGTTTTTAAATTGCACTTTTTTGAGTTTAACTAAAAATAAAGCAAGAACGTTTCGTTTTTTTTGAGCCTAAAAATTACATGCCCGCTTTTATTTCAGAAAAAAAGTGTTACTTGCAGCGCAAGCATGAAAGTATTGCTTACTTGCCCTTATCTAACCTAATTTCAAGTAGGTGAAAGGGGACATAAAAAGGCTTTCATTTTCAGCCAATTATAGGAAAAGGTATAATCCAGTTTGAAAGCTCAATAAAAACTTGGTTTGCTTTTTGCAAGAAAGGCTGCTTAAAGTAGCATGGTTGTGAAAATTCTTTAAAATGACACAATCCTCGCGCTTGCTCGGCATCTGTCTTTATGACGGGGCAGGTGGAAAACAAACCGCTTCCGACACACGCCACAAAAAATAAGAAAATAAGGCTTTCGGTCTGATGACCCTAAAAAAGCTAAAAAGGTTGGCACTTGTGTTAGAAAAAGTTGAAATCTTACCTCGCCATCATCGCTTCTTTTGCAAATGAAAAGGGTAGCTTGTGTTTGATAACATTTTTGCACCCTTGTTTCGTACCAACCTCAAAAACTACATGGCACGAATAAAGTATTACTACGACACAGAAACCTGCCGTTATGAGCGGGTCAAGACGACGAAATCTGACGTTATTTTCAATATATTAGGCTTTCTTGCCGTTTCTGCCCTCTTTGCTGTGGGATTAACGATGCTCTATGTCTATTTGTTCCCTTCCGAAAAAGAAAGGCTATTGGCACAAGAAAACCGCGAACTTTTGCTCAAATACCAGCTTTTAGACCAAGAGTTGAAATCCGCTTCGGTGATGATGCAAGAATTGCAGGAGCGCGACAACAAACTCTATCGTGCTATCTTCGAAGCCGACCCTATCCCGATGGAAATGCGAAAAGGCGGTACAGGGGGCGCAAAACGCTATCAGGAGCTACTCTCCGAAGGGCTTTTCAATCAGAACCTAATTATTGGAACAGCGCAGAAGATAGACCAACTCAAACGCCAAATGTATATCCAGACCAAATCCTATGATGAGTTGGTTACTTTGGCACAAAATAAAGCCCAAATGTTGGCTGCCATTCCAGCCATTCAACCTGTGCAGAAAAAACACCTGACGAGTTTTGCCTCTGGTTTCGGCATGCGCACACACCCCATCTACAAAGTTAAGAAAATGCACACAGGTTGCGACTTGGCTGCGCCTACGGGTACGCCCGTCTATGCCACAGGCGATGGGGTTGTCATTTCGGCAGGCTGGCACAGTGGTTACGGTCAGAGCATAGAAATAGACCACGGCTACGGCTATGTAACGCGCTATGCGCACCTTTCTAAAATAGACGTAAAAAGAGGGGCTAAAATCAAGCGCGGGCATCTAATTGGAAAAGTAGGAAGTACAGGACTTTCTGTATCCCCACACTTGCACTACGAGGTGTTGCACAACGGCAAGTTTGTCAATCCTGTCAATTACTTCTTCAACGACCTGACTCCACAAGAATTTAATGAACTTTTAGAAATATCAAGCCGTGAAGGACAATCCTTAGGGGGCGGACACTAAGAACTTTGCAAGAGGTAGCCTCAATTTTTTCCTAACTTTCTGGCTCATTTTCTACAAATCATCAATACACCACATCAACATATCATCAATATATCATCAATATATCATCAATAAGGCTTCAAATTGAAAGGACAAACTTTTAAAGTTTGTTCTTTTTTTTGTCCTTGTGGCTAAAAAGGCGTGTTTGGGGAAAGATAAAAGCCCATAAGGTTAGGTGCAAAAGCCTTTTTGGGGCTGAATACACAGTTTTATTTCAATCTCACTACGAACAAGGCAATGCCCTACATTTGCACCTAATTTTTAGAATTTGACACAAATGCCCCTTAGTTTTTTGCGTTTGTTTGATGGCTACCCTGCTCCATTGTTTGCTATTTTTCTATACAAAAAAACCACGAGGTTCGCTCGCGGTTTTTTTGGGTGCGCCCTAAACAAGTAGGCTTGCAAAGGGCTATGAAACTGTAACGCTTGTGTTTTATTGTACGACTACAAATTTGAGTACCTGTTCGCCTTGTGCATTTTTGAAGCGGACAAAATAAGTGCCTGCTGCAAGGTTTTCTATCTTGACCTGCAAAGGTGCATTGGGTTCTACCTTGCCTTCCAAAAGTGTATTCCCCAAAACGTTGAGGATTTGGAAGTCGGCAGCCTCTGTACCACTCAAAGTAACTTCCCCTTTGGTAGGGTTGGGGTAGAGTTGGAAAAGCGCGGATTCTAATTCGCTATTTCGGCTCACCTCCACTACTTTCGAGTAGAAAATCTTGCCACTATTTTCCACACCTTTGATGCGATAATACTCTATTTTTTGTGGTTTGGTATGATGGAAAGCATAATGGTTTGCTTGATTGCTTTGTTTGCTTTGGCTCAAAAGGGTTGTGAGCGTTTCCCATTGTGCTGCCTCTCCATTACCTTTTACAAGTCTTTCCACTTCATAGCTTGCAACATCAGACTCTAAGACCGTCCAAACAATTTCATTATAGCTCGCCTTTTCTTTTCCTGCCACTTCTAACCAAGAGATAGGCAAAACGATATTTGGGGCAGCATAAAATTCTTGCGCTTCACAAAGACAATACTCGTTGGGTTGTGCAGGGTTTTGTACCTGATTGATGCTCACGATTACGCCATTGGTTTCAGGGCAGGCAGCGTTGGGAAAGAGATTGGGGAAAGGCACACTTACCAAATTGTAACTTCCGCCCGCAGGAATGGTTACGTTGAGCTGAATTGTGCCAAAATCGAAATCGCCTGCATCAGGGCTAAGACTTGCGTTGTTATCGCAAACCATCGCAAGAGTGAGGGTTTCGGTCAAATCTGCCGTACCATTATTTAGAATTGTACCCGTTAGCTCGGCTTGGTAAAATCCAAAAGGCGCGGGTTGCCATTGCAGATAGACCTCTGTAACGGTCAAATCGGCATTGGGGCGGATAATGGCAATATTGGCAGCGTTTGTAGAGCCTGTGGGGATAAGCACGCTGGGACAATTTGTACCTGTAAAGGCGCAGAAAAGTTCTTCTTCTACTACCGTAGAGGCAGGCATGGTCGTCGGACTCATACAAGCGGCATTGGTAGCATCTAAATCGAAGCTAAAACGCATGCGCGAACCATTTGGCACGCCTGCTTGCAGGCGGAAGCGCAAGCGAGTTGCGCCTCCTCCCAAAGGAAGCACCGTTAGGTCTGCTACGGCAGGCATGTTTTCTATGGCGGTATAATTTCCACCATAAGCCACGCCCGGTGGCAGGTCTAAGACATAAAAATCTTGTGCCGCTGTTGGGTCTAATCCCAAATTCTGAATATTGACCGAAAGATTGCGGTGCGTATCGCAGTTATCGATGAGTAGGTCGTTGTTTTCATAGGTGATAACCGTATTGTAAGGACGAACTGCACCTAAAATCGAGGGCTGTGGCGAATTAAGCAGCGGCGTTTGAATCGTGCCACCGCACATGCGCTGTGCAGAAGCGCGGAAAGAGACCGTTCCACTCACAAAATCGCAATTTAGGCGCGTTTTAAATCGAATCGTAATGCGGCTCGAATCGAGGCTATTGTTGGCATCACTGACACCCGGAAAGGCTGCCGTTCCTGCAAAGGGCGCGATAATCGTATTGAAGTCCCAAGTGCGCGTTGTACCTGCACCTGCGGGGTCGGCTAAGGGTACAAAAGCGGCAGAGTTGGGGTAGCGAATTTCGCCCGTTCCGCTCACGTAGGTAAGCCCTGCGGTAGGGAAAAAGAGCGTTCCTTGCAAATTGCGTAAATACTGCAAGTCGCCGTTGGAGATTTCTACCTCGTAGTCTATCTCATCACAAATCCCCACAGGGTCGGTGGTGCTGGGTGTGATAGAAGCCAAAATAGCGGCAGGCTTGACATCAATCTGCATGTTGCGCGTCGTTACGTTAGTCGTGCAGGTCAGATTATCGGGGTCGGTAGGATAGCCAAAACAACTCCAAGCAGTTTTGACCTCTACGCTAAAAGGTGAGCAACTTGTGTATCGGTACTCGATGCGGTAGCGGCGCGTCGTATTGCGCGGACGGTCGCCCACTTGCGCCCAATACTTCCCTGCACCGTAATTTAGGACAGGCACATTGAAGGGCGCACCCGTAATGTCGGTAATGCGGTCGACGATAATATTGGGGTGGTCTATGGCAAACCAAACATTATTTGACGTAAGGTTGGGATTGAGCGGTGTGGTGATGCTCATCTCAAAGCTCTCAAAATTATTGAAAGCCTCATCTATTTCACCTACAGGCAAACCGATACTTAGGCTATGAAAATCAATCGTATAGTCGATGTTGCGCGTGCGCTGTGCATTTAGGTTTTTGTCTGATACATCATGGGCGTAATCTCTATCCACAAAACGCCAAATGGTTTGGAAAGGCGTAGTGGGCAAATTACAGGTGAGCGGACGCACGCGGACACGCAAACGGTGCCATCTGCCATTTCCGCTTGTTTTATCTAAAAAAGTCCAGTTGTTTTCTGTAAAAGTAATCGTATTTCCCGTTATCACACCTGTATATGGTTCATTAACAGTGGCTACGCCGGGTGCAGGCTGTATTTCTCCTATCCAACGTCCGATATTAGATTCAAACTCAAATTCTGGTGGAATATTGATGATAATTTCAGTAGGGTGCGTATAATTTCTAAACTCATTTGGATAGTCGTCGCCTGAATTAGTGTCATGCACAAGGTCAATATTCAAATCTACAACTCCGCAATTATTGCGTGTAAAAGAAGCTGGATTGAGATAGATATTCGGTCTATGCGTTTGGAAATCTTCGCGCACCGAATTACATGCCCTTTCTACGTTGGCAGGAGTGAGGGCAAAAAAGCGTCCTCTCAAATTGGCAAGGTTGGTAGGGGTAGTGGGGTGGTCGTTGGTAATGGTTACTTTCAAATCGCCACTAATCTCTATTCTATCGCTGGCATCAAAGGTGAAACCTGCGGGAAAGCCTCCCGCCGCACCAATGAGGCTGCCCCATTCATAACGCAAGCGCTGGTTTCCTGCGGCAATCGTCTGAACAGGGTCGGCAAGGGTCAGGTTGTAGGTCGTGCCTGTGCTGGCATCAAAATATTCCAATGTCGCGCTACCTGATACGAAATCAAAGGCAGAAAAAGGCGTTGTGTAAGTAATTTCAAAAAAGGAATTGTCCCAGCCGCTGTTTCGTACTGCCCCTTCTGCCGTAAAACGAACAATGTCGGTAGCCATTGCCCTATCCAAGCGCATGGTACATTCGTTAGGGGTCGCCAAAGTGGTTTTGGTGCGGTCTGTCCAGCCCATAGTAGTACGACGCATTTTAAAGTCGCGCGTGAGCAGTCCGTCATTACAGTTTAAGCAGTTTTTAGTGGCAAAATTGATAGAGCCACATTCCAACTGTTCCACACAGCCGCAATTATTGTCGCAAACATATTCAAAGAAATAAGGAATGGGAGCAGCAGGATTGAAACCCGGAACAGAACAGTCCATTTCTATATTGAAGACCAAAGTCAAATCATTAAAGCGGCGAAAGGTGCGCGGATTGATACCGTTGGTAAAGCCAAAGGGTGCTAAGTTGGGTCTGATGATGTAGTTTAAAGGGTCGGAAGTAATGTCCAAATCTACATTGACCGTCAAGCAGGGGTCAAAACTCGCTACATTCGTGATGGTATAGCCCGGTATGCGCGGAATACGCAGGTAAAGGTCGTCGGTCTGGCACTGCAAATTGCGGTACTCAAAATCCATAGAAAGCGATACCGTAACGGGAACGCCCTCTTCTATGATAGCAGGAATGACATTGGCATTAGGGGCGCGGTTGTCTTTTCTAAGTGTGAAAACGCTGGTAGCATCACCATTATCATTCAAAACATTGCAACTATACGAATTGCCCGCAGTGGCGGCGCACTGGTCAGAATTATATAAAACCAAAGATTTGAGCCTTTGGGTAGCATAGTCTGCCTCGCAGGTGGTAGCGCAATTATGGCGCACGCGGAAGGTAAATTCTACCACACCGCCCACAGGCAAGTCATCAAATAAGCCATCGCCATCTTCGTCTGTAAGCCCCATGACAGGTGCGGCATAGGCAGTAGGATATTGATAGCCATCAGCCGCTGCTGCAATCGTAGGCGCGAAAGGCGTGCCGCCGATGGCAAAGTCGAGGATTTCTATATCGTTTCGGCGAGCAGGAATGGTGTTGTTGTTGTTATTATTCGTAACCCAACCAAAACGAAAGTCTAAATCGTAGGCGATACCCGTTCCTGCAATCGTACCCGTAGAAGTGTTCTCGAAACGCACCGTAATAAGGTCGCTATCATTACAAGTAGAAGGATAATTTCCGCGCAAAAGGGTCGTCGTGATTTGAGGACGCTCCGTAGTAGGTTGTACCTGTGCAATGCGGCTATTGGTCTGACAAGTAGCTCCGTCGCAGCCCCAACTGACGACAAAATTTTCATCGGTACAGCCTGTACAAGTGCTAATGGTTTCGGTCAGAACCAAACTTATCGTTTCGTTAGGGTCTAAAAAGTTGTCGTTATTGCCAATCGCAGCAAAGTTTGCGCCTGCAAAACTAACTGTTGTGCCTACCAAAGTTCCCACTGAAACGCTATTGACTGTGCCGCAAAGCGTTTGGAGTTGTAGCTCAAAATTTGCCAAACGCCCTACGCCATTGTTTGTAATTTCGATGGTTCTATCAAAAGGCAAACCCGCACCGTAAGCAATCGGGGTAGGCGAAATGTTGGAAATCGCCAGCGAAGGCGCAAGCACATTATAGACAGGACTCAAAACACTTTCATCATAGCCATTTTGGTCGGTTACGGTGATGCTATTCTGAAAATTCCCTGCAAAGCCCAAAGAGGCACATTTGGCGGCAAGCCTAACGGTAAAGCGCACACTTTCCCCCCCCATTCAAGTCGGGCAGCGCAAAAACAATAGAGGCAGGATTGGAAATATCATCTTCGCTTACATTGCCCCCGGGCGTTGCTAAGGTCGTTACAGAGCCTACTTCATACAAAATGCCCGGTGGTAGGTCTAAGGTTAAAACATTGCCCTCGGCAGGATTGACTACAATATTGCCCACTTCAATCGTAAAAGTTTGTGCCTCGTCACAGGCTACGACATTGAGAGGCGAAAGGAGGTTGAAGTCAAAATCAGGGTCTTGTGCAAAAGTATTAAAAAAAGGAAAGATGCACAAGACGAGCCACACAAGACTCATTTTGTGCCAAAATTTGAAGTTGAGAATCATAAAAAGGCGTTTGTAGATGGTAAGAAGGTAGAGTTTTGCGTGTTAGCGGTAATTTTTTTTAGGGGTGAAGGGTAGAAAAAGTGTTCAAATACTGAAAAACTATGCAAAGATAGCAAGAAAACAACGAAACAAGGCGTTTAAAAATTGCGCCCCTCTTTATTTTCTCTGTTTATGAACAAAATTTAATCTAAGCCTAAAATCCTAATATATTTGAATCGCCGATGTATTTATTAGTTTTAAAAAAAAACTACAAAACAGACTTCAAACTATCCGTAAAGAGTTGAATACGAACCTCTTGTACAGATGAAAGTCTATCTCGTAAGGCTCATTTGCAAATAAGCTTTGCAAATCTTATTTGTCTTTCTTTTGTATGAAGAACCGCCAAGGGAAAGGCGGCTCTATTGGGGCTTTTTCTGTTACTTTTTCAGGCTCTTTTTCCAAAAGTGCCAACCTATCTGCCAAAGCCCAAAGCGTAGCAGGGTGATGTCCCATGCCCACATGACTTGCCACAACCTCGATGTTGTGTGTTTCGGCTTGAAAGCAATGTAGGGGCGAAACAATCCCATCTATTGGACTATAAAAACAGATGGACGGCACAGGCGGTGGCGTTTCTGCCAAGCGGCGCAAATTTTCATCTACTTCGCCCTGTTTCTGACGGCTTAAAAACTCATACATGCGGCTCGCGTGGCTATGTGCCTTTGTTCCTAAAAAGGGTGAAGCTAAGGTAATAACGGATTCTACCATTTGCGGTTGCTGATGTGCCAAAACACGCGCATAGATTCCGCCCAAACTCCAACCGATAAGCGTTACGGGCTGTTTTTCTTTTTCATACACATAGCGCAGACGCTCCAAAAGCAGGGGTTCGTACTCTTTGTACCTGCCCAAATTAAAGCCCAAACGCCACGCATACGTCCGATAGCCTTTCTTACGCAAAAAACGCCGCAAGATGCGTGTGCTAAAATCGCCATTTGCCAAGCCGGGCAATACCAAAACGGCTTTTTTCCCTTTCAGGTGGCGCGTTTGGTAGGATAAAAAAGGCGAAGAAAAGTAGTAAAAAAGTAGCTCACTTGCGCCTCTGACCAGTTCTGTGGCATAGAGCCAACGCGGTGGGGGCGCAGCCTTTGTCGTAAAGTCTGAAAAGGAGGGAGGCGCGTCAGGTTTCATATCCGAATAAAAAGAGATAAAAAATAAATTCGCCAGCGATTTGAGCCTATCCGCGCTTTCGACTTGTGCCGCCCTTTTTAGTCGGGCAAAAAGCGGTCATGACTATTTTTATAGGCTTTGTAGCTGCGCATTAAGTTATTGGAAAAGAGAAATTCATTTAGTTCGGAAACCGAAGAATTGACGATATTGTTTTTAGTGCCTTCCCAAACTTTGTAGCCCTGATGTAAGAAAATGACGTATTCGCCAATTTCCATGACCGAGTTCATGTCGTGTGTAACGACGATAGTGGTCATTTGGTATTCTTCTGTAATTTCTTTGATAAGATTGTCGATGACCGTAGAGGTTTGGGGGTCTAAACCCGAATTGGGTTCGTCGCAAAAAAGATATTGTGGATTCATCACTATCGCACGTGCAATACCGACGCGCTTTTTCTGCCCTCCGCTCACTTCCGAAGGCATTTTGTTTGCCGACTGTTCCAAGCCTACCCTTTTGAGGCAAAAATTGACGCGCTCCATCTTTTCTTCCAAACTCATTTTCGAGCGCATATCGAGCGGAAAGCGCACATTTTCGGCTACGGTCATCGAATCAAAAAGCGCACTGCCTTGAAAAAGCATGCCAATTTCCTGTCTGATGTCGCGTTTGGTATCCACACGAGCGTTCAAAAAATCGCGCTTATCAAATTCTACCGCGCCTTCGTCTGGCTCTATCAAACCTACAATACATTTGAGCAGCACACTTTTCCCTGTGCCACTGCCCCCGATAATTAAATTGGTCTGTCCTTTTTGGAATTGTGCGTCGATGCCTTTCAGGACGGCTTTCCCATTAAAGGCTTTTTTGATGTTGCGTACTTCTATCATAGCGAAATGGGGTAAAAAATAGGGGGAAATAGCAGGTGCGTGTTTTATTTTTTGAGTTTGAAGCTACGTTTCTCAATTTTTTTGAGTTGCAATTTTTTCCACTTCGGAAAGCAATTCCATAATTTGGTCGGAAATGCGCCCCAACTGTTTGTAGAGTAGTTCGGCTTGCTCACTTTCGCCACGCGCTTGTGCTTTGATGATGGCGGCTACCAAATTGTGTAACGTTTGATGGGTTTGGTCGAATTGCTGCATTTGCGCAAAATGCCCGTATTTGGGCTTGCCCACACTTTCAAACCACTTTCCCAAATCACAATCCTTGTACGAGGTAGCCTGTGCCAAAGTTAGCGTTTCTTTTCCATCTAAAAAAGAGCGCAAGCGGAATTTCCAATTGAGATGACGAAAACGTGCCGCCGAAAAATCTATTACAATAGCCATGCCTTTTTGTGTTTTTTTGAGAAAAAGAGAAAACAGTAGGCGCAAAGTTGCCTTTTTCAAAGCCTATTTTTTGCGCCCTTCACAAATCTTATGGAAAGGAAGGCAAAACTCGATTTTTTTGGGCAGAGTAGAAAATTGCTGTTTCTATCTTAGAAAGTGCCTTGTGTAAGGTTTTTATTTGTTTTCCTGCTTTTGGCTTTTTTCATTGGGCTGTAAAGGAATCGGCATAAAAAAAGACGAAGCGGGAAAATGCTCCAAATAAGCGGGGTAGTCTTGAAAGGGTGCAATCCATTCGGGCATGGCAAAGTGGCGCACGTGCCTTGATTCGGTGGAAAGGCAAAAGTCGGTAAGTAGAAAACGCCCTGCTACGAATTTTTGTGCAGATTTTGCCTGCCTCATATCAGACACAAAAAAGAAGCCCCACAGAGGCAGACTTAGTGCCAAAACCAATAAGCCCAAAGTAAAGGTCAGAAAGACAGAAAAAGGATAGACGCGCATTTTTTGATTTGCTTATTCTGTTGATTCATAGTTAAACTCAACCGTCTTGCCTTGTGCGTCTTTGAAGTTTAGTTTTCCCATAAATTGACGCAACGAAATAGGATTTGCCATTTGGGGCAATTCGACAGTGAGCATCTTGCCTTCGGTATCACGCAGGACTTCATCTCTAAAATTTTCTTCGGATAAAATTTTGCCAGCCTGTTTTTCTGTGTTTTTTTCGCTCCAATACCAAATCGCTAAGGCTTGGTCTTGGTCGGAATTGTTTTCGTATTGAATTTGTATCCATTGCTTTTCTGCTCCTTCGCCACTTGCATAAATATAGCCCGAAGGCTCGTTGGAAACCGTCATGGGCATTTCTTCTGTTGGCGTTTCTTTGGTGGTAGTTTCTTCTTGTGGCGTTTCATTTGTAGCTACCGTAGTGCTGCTTTCTTGGTTCTGTTGGTTATTTTTCTGACAAGCAAAAACCAAAGCCGCCGAAAGGAAAGAGGAAAAAGCAAGTAGGTATAATTTTTTCATTTTTGTTCTGATTTGGTAAAAATTAGAGAACTAAAAAAAGGACGTTTGCGCCGCCCCGTGTCGTTCTTTCTACAAAGATAGAAAAAAAGACAAAACTTGCGCCTTTGCCGCCCATACAAAAACCCTAAGAAGCGCGAAGTTTCTTAGGGTTTGAACTGACAAGTTTAGGGGCTGAAACGCCTAAATAGGATTCGAGGCTTATTGCTTGATAAGCAATTTCTTCGTAACCTGCTCATTTTCAATGCGGAAGGTTACAAAGTAAAGACCTTCGGTTGCATTTTCAAGCGTAATGGTCTGATTGAAAGCCGTTCCGTTGGTTTGGAAGGTTTCATTTTTGACAACTCTGCCCACTACATCTGTAACCACTACTTCTACCTGTGGCACTGTCTTCAAGAGTTCTGCACTTACTTGGAAGCTGCCTTTTGCAGGGTTAGGGAAAAGGTTGAAGGAAGCATTGGCTAAGAAGTCGGAGATGCCTGTTGGGTCACCGCCGCCGCCGCCACTTTGGTTACAATCTTGAATTTCCAAATCATCAATCGCCCAACCCCAGCCGATAGCCGCAGGGTCAGAGAAAAGACGGAAGCGCAACAAGACATTATCACCTGCACGGAAACGGTCTAATAAGTTCATCTCACGCGGACGGTAGAGTGCCGAAGTACCTACTGCTTCTGAATCCTGTCCGTTGATAGCGGCAGAATAAGCATTGCGCCAAACGGCATTGGCATCAGAATCATAACCATCTTGAAGCGGTCGCCAAGTAGCACCGTTATCAGTAGAGCCTTCTACAATAACATAGTCCCAAAACTCTTGGTCGCCAAATTCTGTACCCGGCTCACCCGGCTCTACCAACACTACTTCGCTAAATCTTACATAAGCCTGATTGCGGTTTGCTGCCACAACGATAGGCACTTGCAACTGCGAAACGTAGTTTAGCTCGTCTGTATTTTGAGAAGTGCCGCTTACGTAAGGGTGCTGTGTGTGAAGGGCTTTGCTATCAAAACCGCTTTCACGCACGATAGTAAAGGCTTCTGCACCTGCAACAACGTTAGTGGTGAAATTATCTACTACGTCATTGGCTTCAAAGTCTGTCGTGAAACATTTAGCAGGCTGTGGAATAGCTCTTACACGCACTTGGTAGAAACCTGTAGCAGGGGCAGTGGCTACATTACCCGCAGAAGAAGCGTCAGTGGCTACGATACGATACTCGATAATATCGCCTTCGGCTACTGTGCCGTAGTTCATATTGTTTCTATAAACGGCTGAACCGAAAGTAGGAGTAAGCTCGAAAGGCGTGCGGTCTTGTCCATTGACCTTAAATTCTACCGTTACTCTATCAACGCCTAAGTTATCTGTTACACGCGCAGAAACTTCGGCAGCAGTGCTTACATCATATACAAAAGGAATTGGCTCGTGGAAGATAGCGGGAGCTTCTGTATCAGGTCCGATATTGTAGCTATAAGTATTTTCAGGCGCACGGAAAGGTGCGGTAAAGGCACGGTCGTGTTCGTCTTCGGCAGTGAAATAATATTTTACTGTGCCTTGACGGTTCATGGCAGGGAAAGTGCCATTGTAGATAGCTCCCTGACCGCGCGTAAGGGTTACGGTCTGTTCTGTGGCAAAGTCGTCCATAGAATAGTGTAGTACTACAGAACCGCTCTTGATTTCGTTGTCGCTACGCACGATAGCCGAAACAGTATTGGTAGCTCCTGTATTTTCAATGTCAGGAGTAGTCGCCTCGTCGTGGTCGATGAAAGTCCATTCCCAACCCATGTCGGCAAAGAACTGCATCGTAAAGCCGGGGTCGTGAATAGCCTCGCCAGGACCAATTTGAGGGGTCATCAAAGAGTGTGGATTACCCGGCTGATAGGTAGATTCGTTCCAGTGTGAGATACTTGAACCGCCCGACCAAGTGCTGGGTGCGAAAATACGCGCAGGACGGTCTTGGTTCGCCTTCATCAAAATAGGACCATCTACATAGAGGTCGTTGCTGGTGAAAGCAGCTCCTAATTGGTTAGAAGGATTTGGGAATAAGTTGGTGTCGGTTAGGCGTTGTCCTTGTCCATTAACAGCATAGGTCATGTAGATAAAATCGTAGTAAGTGCCGTCGTTGGTAGTGCCGCCCATCTGCCCACGTCCGTTTTGAAAGGACGCTCCACCGATAAACCCGAAGCCGTGTCCAAGTTCGTGCAAGGCTACCGAAACGAGGTCGAATTGGTTGCCGCCCGGATTGCCGTCTAAGCCGTAGTACCAGTTGGTAGTGCTATTGAAATTTACGTTGATATCGGGTTCGCCACCATTTAGGTTTTGGCGCAATAATTTTTCTGCAATTACGACAGGATAAATCGCCGACTTAGGAGCTGCCCCCTCAAAAATGATGTTAAAGCCATTAGGTGAAGCCGAACCCAAAGTACCGCCCCCTAAACTGCGCCACTGTAGATAAACATTGACGGGTACGTCGGAGGTAAGCAAAGAAGCCCAAATGTCAATCGCTCTTTGGAAAGAGGCTTGCGCTTGGGGGGTGAAGCCTTCATAGACAGGCTCGATGCGCAAGGTCTGTGTTCTGCCTTCGCGAAAAGCTAAGGGCGCAGGCACATAGCTTTTGCCCTGATATTCGCCTTCGAAACAAATTACGTCGGGTTTTACTTCTATGCGCTCAACTTTTAACTTGGTATCTGTATTTTTAGGATGTGTGTTCTGCTGTGCAGAAGCATCAACTACCGAAAGCGTGAGTAAGCCTAAACAAAGAGTCGTTGCTTTGGCTAACTTGGTAAATAAATTCCTCATGGTAAAGCAATTAGGGTGTGTGAAAAACGACTGCTTGGGCAGCAGGTAGCTATTTTGAAGGCTCAATTTATTGAATCCTGACCAAAAAACCCAAACTTTTTTCGAAATTAACATTTTGCAACGAAAAGGTCAAATTCTACTCGCGTTTTCTACCAAAATTTATTCGGCTTCGAGGTAGTCAATACAGTTTTTATTTGGGAAAGGGTATAAAAAGAGCAAACCAAAATCGCTTTTCTATGCAGACGCAATCTTTTTGAAAAGGGCTGCAAATTTTTTCTCTTTTTTTTCAAACCCCATTAAACTTTGCACTTGCCAAAGGGTCTATCCCACAGAACCGCACAAAAAAGCGGCGTGAAGCGCGTTTCACTTTTTCATTTCTGATACCATTCCTATCACCACTTTATCTTCCCAAATCCTTATGAAAACCATTCGTAAAAATATTTTTGTAGCCTTCGCTACTTTGGCTTTCGCTTTTGCCTTTGTTGCTGCCCCTTTGCAGGCACAAAAACACCAGCATCATAAAGGCGAAAAATTAGAAGAAATGCAAAAAGAGTTAGGACTTTCCGAAGCCCAAATGGAAAAAGTACAGGCTGCCGCCCAAGTACGTGATGCCAAAATTAAGGCGGCACGCCAAAAAATGAAGGAAAACAGCCAAGAGCCGCGCGAAGAAATCAAAGCCGCTCGCCAAGCCTTTCGTAGCGAAGTAGAAGCCCTGCTCACGCCCGAACAAAAGGCAAAACACGAGGCTCTTAAAGCCGAGAAAAAAGACCCTGCCAAGCGTGCTGCCAAGCAAGCCCAAAAGATGAAAGAACACCTTGCCCTTTCCGATTCGCAGACCCAAAAAGTAGAAGCCGCCGCCACTACCTTCCACCAAAAAATGCAGGCACTCAATCCTGATGCCGAACCAGAGGAGGACGAGGACGAGGAAATGGGCGAAAAACGCGCCGAAAGAAAAGCCATTCGCCAAGCCTTTGATGCCGAACTCAAAGCCATTCTCACGCCCGAACAGTATCAGAAATGGCAAGAACACAAGGCAGAAAAAAAAGACCAAATGAAGGAAAAAAGAGGCAAAGGAAAGGGTAAGAAATAAGTCCCCCAAAAAGGCGTTGTTGCAACGATAAAAGTCTTAAATGCACCCCACCCCAAACCCCGCCCCCATAGGGCGGGGCTTTTTTATCATAAAATATCTTTGCTTTGTTATAAAAAATTCCAAAAATTAGTTTGGTTTTAGAACCCTCCCCTATTGGGGGAGGGCAGGGTGGGGGTTCAGGAGGCTTGTGCGAAGCACAAAACCCCGTTTTTTGACCTTTTGACCGTCGTAACAACGCCCCCCAAAAATCAAAACCAACTAAAACGAGCTAAAAAAAAGGAGGAATAAGCCTCCTTTTTTTGTGTTCAAATATTGCCTACCATTTGTATCGCACCGTCAGGCTTACATTGCGCCCTGCTTCTGGCAGATTCAAAAGGCGGTAGCGGCTTAGGTGATTCAAATATTTTTCGTTAGTAAGATTTTGTATTTGCATAAAAACATCTAATTTTTGATTCTTGATAGAAATTTCTGTGCCTGCCCTTAGATGCCAAAGTAGATAAGAAGGCGTTTTCTTTTCGTTTCTATCGGTTCTATTTTGCGCCGAAAAATAGTCGGCTTCTATGCTCAAATAGCTATTTTTGAGTAGATTTCCTATTTTTTTTCGCTGCCATTCTGATTCCAAAGAGGCTTGAAAAGGAGGCGTAAAGGGTAATGCTAAGGCGGTTTTTAGGTTTTGATTGTAGAGATAAGCCAGCTGCCCCTTCCAATGCCACCAGTCAAATAAACTCCATTCGGCTTGACTTTCAAAGCCTGTATGTAGGGCTTCGGTTTGGGTGTATTGATAAATCTGACCTGCTTCGGGTAGGGTAGAAAATCGTGCAGTAGGTTGTAGAAAGATGTAATTTGTGAAATAATTGAAGAAAGGCGAAAGCGAAATATTCCATTTTTCTTCTTTTCTATCGTGCAAAAGAAAAACCATATCTGCCTGATAGCCGCGCTCACTTTTGAGGGTAGGGTCGCCTTTTTCGTGCCTAAAAGTGCCATGATGCACGCCATTGGAGGTAAGCTCTACGATATGAGGCGTTCTGAAAACGTTTCCGATATTGGTTTTAAGTTGGAAATAAGGGCTTATACGATAAGCAAAACCCAAACTGCCCGAAAGGTTTTGATAAGTGGCTTGCAAGTCTTCGCTGCGTCGGTCTTTGTAGTTGAGGCTGCCATCTTCATTGTAAAAAATGACGCTATATCCTTGTGCCGTCTGAAAGGCAAAATCATAGCGCAAGCCGCCCGTTAGGGTGAAATGAGGGTTTAGTTGGTGTTCTTCTATCCAAAAAAGCCCTGCATTAGTCATAAAATAGTTGGGAATAAGAAATTCATAACCTGCAATGTTATTTTTTTGAGCTTGTGCATTAAAGCCAATTCTACGCTCGCCCTTGTTTGTGCCGTTTTTGTTGAGGTCTTGTATCCAAATGCTATTTGCGCTTAGGGTTTGCAGGTGCAGCCCCAAAGCCAAAGTGGTGTTGGGTATGAAATTCCCATGCGCATGGGGGGCAGAATTTTCCTCGCGCAAATTGTATTGATAGCCGATGTCGGTTTCTAAATACGCATTTTTAAAGTTGTGAGTATGATTTAAAATTATTTTTAGATGATTGTTGTATTGATTGGGCAAATCTACATTTCTAACATTGCCGTCATCTACAAGCTGATAGGCGCGAGGAATACCCGTTGCACCTGTAAAAAGTCCTACATTTTGATTAAAATTAGAAACACTTAATCGAAAGGCACTTTTTTGATAGAGTTTGCCATACTGAAAAAATAAGTTGTATTCCTTCCCTGCTGTATTTTTAAGGCGTTGATTTTCAATAGGTAAGATATAGCGATTGTATAGAAAAGTTTGGGCAGGCACGCGATAATCGGCAAAATCCTGTCCGCTTAGGCGCAGGCGAAAAAAGTGGTCTTGCTTTCTTTTTTCTACCCAAGCCGACAAAGAAACTAAATCATTATTAGAACGAAACCCCGTTTCTACGCCGCCTTTTATGCCTTCTTGGGTAGGAAAAGGCGCAGGTTGAAGGTTGATAACGCCCCCGATGGCATCAGAGCCGTAACGTAAGGCGGCTGCTCCGCGCACAATCTCTACATTTTCTACGGCAAAGGCATCAACTTGCAAGCCATGGTCTGTTCCCCATTGTTGGTCTTCTTGTTTGATACCCATTTGATTGACGCGCACCCTATTTTGGCTCATGCCGCGAATCATGGGCTTGGCTATACCCACGCCCGTATTGAGGGCATTGACTCCCGCTACCTGCTCAAAGGCATTGGCAAGGGCAATGCTTTGGTACTTGTCTAAATCTTTTCGGTCTAAAACGGTACTCAAAATGGGACTTTTTTCTATCTCCTGACCCAAAAAACTACCCTTAATTTCTACCGTTTGCAGCAATTCGGTATGCTCATGCAAACAGATTTGTGGCAGTTCGGTCGTATTTTTTTCTATCCTGATTTGCTGAATATGGGTATGATAGCCCAAACAGCGAAATTCGAGGTGGTAAGTCCCATGACAAAGACCCTGAATTTCAAATTCGCCCTTCGAAGAAACGACTACCCCTTTGTTCAATTCCTGAATTAGCACCGTCGCACCCAAAATCGGCTCGCGCGTGCCATGTTCGCACACACTACCGCGCACAGTGAGATTACAAGCAGGCTCTTTTTGGGCAAAAAGTGCTACCATTCCTACAAAATTCAATACCAAAAACAATAACAATCGAAGAACAAAAAGGGGCATCTGTATTTTTTGTAGCAAAGATATGCAACTTTGTTGCAAGAAACAAGTCCTATTTTGCGCTGTCGTTCATTTTAACCAATATTATCATTGACTTTTTCCTGCACCGATAAGTTTTGAAGCCCATAAATAAAGTCGGCAATCCTGCCTATTTTGTGTTTATTGAGGGCTTCGATGGCTTTTTTGTCGTCTTGGGTGATGGTCTGATGCTGGTATTGGGCAAAGGTTTTGGCATCTGTTTGGTTATGAAGGCGCACAAAAAGGCGTTTGGTAGCCATTGGCTCTTTGTCCAAAGAAATCGTGGTAGCGACGGCGACAAAATGCGTAATTTCGCCTATTCTTAGGTGGTTTCCCAAATTAGAGATAAATTGATAAAAAAAGTTTTCTTTCAATCCTGTGCTGTGTTCTATCGTCGTGATTTGAATAGAAATCAAAGAGCCATCAAAGACCTGCGCCTGCCCTAAGTGCTGTGCATTTCCGTAGCCCTTGATAACGACTTTGCCCGTATCTTCGAGCAGCAAAATATTTTTGATAATCGTGCCGCCTCTTGCCGAAAGGTGATAGACTTCATAAATGCCGCGCAGGTTGGGCAGATGTACTTGCGTTTGGGCAATATCGAGCGACTGTTCGCCATTTTCTAAGATGTAAGTGCCGCGTTTTTCGTCCCAAACAAAACTAAGCCGTTTCAAATAGATTTCGAGCAGCTTTAATAGGTTTGGAAATAGCTCCTGTTTGCGATTATAAATGCGATTGAGCTGTGAATCCGAGGAGGCGATACTGCTCAAATTTTTATATTCCTGCATCTTTTTTATTTCTTCAAGCCGTTCGGAAAGCCTTTTGTAGGAAAAGTTTTCGCTGTGTTCTTTCAAAACTTCAATCGCTTTGCGATAACGTTCTAAGTGGTTCTCATCTCTAAGTGTTGGCATAAGCAGAAAGGTTCAGAAGTGGAAAAAAAGGTTTCAAAGTTGGACTTGTCTTTTTGCAATATCGTCACTATTGGGCTTTATTGATTCGCCATACGCCTTCCGCCGTTTCGTCTGTGGGGTGCTTCTCAAAATGCAGGCGTAGGGTCTGTGTCTTCTTTTCGAGAAGGCTTAAAAGGGCAGCGGCTTGGTCGGTGTTCCACTTTTTCTTACAAAAAGTAGCTTCGGCGAAGGCTTGAATTTGCGTATCTTGGGCAAGCGTAGGAGCGGTTGCGCCTCGTGCCAAAATTTTCGTAATTTGTAGCCGCCACTCCAAATGGGCTTTTGGGTGTGCCTGACTTATGTCTAAAACTTGTGCTTCCACTTCTATTTGGTTGGGCGCAAGGTACTGTTTCGGATTTTGAGGCTGATGAGGCTTATCTTGTTGGTTTGCCATTTCGGTAGGCTGGTCAGAAGTAGAGCTTGGGTCGGAAGAAAGTGGGCGTTTGCAAGCCACAAGTCCCAAAAGAACTCCCAAGAATAGCCCTATTCGGAAAAGTTTTGACTTAGCAGAAGAAAAAGGCAGGTGCAAAACAAAAGTTCGGTAAGATTTCATGTTTCAATTTTTAATCTCAAATCTAAAAAAAATATGCGTATTAGAAAAGATAACACAGCTTTTATTTTGGTAGATGTGCAGGAAAGACTTTTCCCACACATTTTCGAGGCAGAAAGGTTAGAAAAAAAACTGCATACCCTCATTTCTGGTCTGCAAATCCTACAAGTGCCAATCTTAGTGAGCGAACAATACACCAAAGGCTTGGGCAAGACCATAGAAAGTTTGCAGCCGCTTGTGGCAAACCTACCGACGGCGGAAAAAATGGCGTTTAGTTGCTACCAAGAGGAGCGCATGGTCTTGCAAATAGAGCGGTGGCAGGCAAATTTTGTGATTTTGGCAGGGATAGAAACCCATGTCTGCGTCCTACAAACGGCATTGGATTTATTGGAAGCAGGAAAAACGCCCGTTATTGTGGCAGATGCAGTTTCCTCGCGCTTCGAGAACGACAAAATCATTGCCCTGCAAAGGCTTGTGCAGGCGCAATGTCTGATAACAACCGTAGAATCGCTACTCTTCGAGCTTTGTGTAAAGGCAGGCACGCCAACTTTCAAAGAGATTTCGCGCTTGGTAAAGTAAAATAGTGGGTCAGATAAAAATCAGACAAAACGCCCTTTATTTCTTTCTTTCCAAAAGAGCCATAAAAAAGCCGTCTGTGCCTTTTTGGGCAGGCGTTAGGCTTTGCGATTTGAGAAGGCTAAACTTTTCTTTGTGTTTTTCTAAAAAAAGCTGCACTTGTTTTTCATTTTCAGAAGGCAAAATACTACAAGTGGCATATACGACTTTGCCCCCTACTTTGCAGATGGGCGTGTATTTGTCTAAAATTTCCGCTTGCGTTTGGCGAATGGTAGCAATAAATTGCGGTTTGAGTTTCCACTTGGCATCTGGATTGCGGCGCAAAACGCCTAACCCCGAACAAGGCACATCTAAAAGTAGCCTATCTGCCGTTTGGTAAAGGCGTTTGATGGTCTTGCTGCCTTCAATAGGGCGCGTTTCTATCAGACTTGCCCCTGCACGTTTGGCGCGTTTTTGCAGTTCGGCTAATTTCCAACTTTCAGTATCGAGGGCGATAATTTTGCCTTTGTTTTGCATCAGAGCCGCCAGATGCAGCGTTTTGCCCCCTGCCCCTGCACAGGCATCGACAAGGCGCATGCCCATTTCTACCTCCAAAAAAGGCGCAATGCTTTGTGAGCCTGCATCTTGCACCTCGAAAAGCCCTTCTTGAAAGGCAGCATGGCGGAAAATATTTTGCCTTTTTTGCAAAACAAGTGCCGCTTCCGTACCCAAAAGTGGGCTTTTTCCGCTTGCCCAAGTCTGCCATCTTTGCGTTTCGATGCCCTCCTCGTCTAATCTTTTTTCGAGGTCGGATACCGATATTTTGAGCGCATTGGCGCGAAGCACCACAGGCGCAGTCTGATTGAGTGCTTCTAATTCTGCCTCCCAACGCGCCTGCCCTAATTCTTCTACCAAGAGTGCGTCAAGCCAAGTAGGAAGGGCATGGAAATATTGGCGCAAAAGGCTACGCCTATCTTTGTCCTGTGTGTGTCTATCTTCAAAGGCTGCCCCTAATTGCGCCTGTTGGTCTAAAAGTCTTGCCGTAGGGAGGGCTGCAAAAAGAGCGGCTTCCATTTTGAGCGTTAGTCCGATTTCAGCAGCAAGGCGAAAATCTTGCTTCAAAAGCGAATCCGCAGGGCGTTCTTTTTCTAAAAGTTGTGAATAGGCTAATTCTGCATCTAAAAAATGAAATAAGCCCTTGCCTACATATAAAATTTTGCGCCAACTTCTTACTATATCATAACTATTTTCGGCAATAAACGCCCTATCGCGTGCGCCCCATTTCGGATTCGAGCGCAATAGCTTTTCTATGACTTTATCCGCATATTTTTTTTCTACAAAAATCTGGAAAAGTGCCGATGCAATGGCATCTACAAGGGTCTGATGAATTTTAATCGCCATTTTTTTGGTAAGATTGCAAACAAACGGCAAAGATACGATTTTACGCGCTTTCTTACCTTTCTTTTTTCAAAACTCAAAAAGCAAATTAAACAAAACACGACGCGCCGCCATCTGATAATCCATGCGGAAGGCGTTGTTTTTGATAAGAAAATCGCGCCCGTTGGTAATATTGGTAACCAAGCAGCCAATTTCTACCTGTTTGGTTAGGCGATAGCCTACTTTGGTATTGAGGCGCACCCAAGCAGGCACACTTTGAGGGCGAAAACCTGCATTGCGCTCATTAAAATCCGAGCTGCGCCGCTCCACAGCACTCTGATATTGCACCTGCAAAGAAAAATGATACTTCGGTTTCTGATAGCGAACCCCTAAGTTGGCGCGGTGGGCAGGATACCAAGTGAGCAAATCGGGACTTTCTACAACGGTGCTATCCACAATTTGCTCATCTAAGCGGTGCGTATAGGTGTAATTTAGAAAGCCTGCCCAATGGCGGCTGTAAAGTTCCAATTCTGCCTCTACACCTGCCGTATGCAGGGAGTAAATGTTGGTCGAAAGGTTGGCATTGGCGGTACTATAAGCAATGATATTGTCAAAATCGTTGAGATAAAAATTAAGTTTTGTGTTCAATCCTTTTAAAATGCGCCAAATCCCTTGTATTTCATAGCTATTGATGCGTTCAGGTTCTAATTCTGATAGGTTTGATGCCAAAGAGTAGGTATAAGTGCCAAACATTTCCGTAGGCGAAGGTGTGCGAAAGCCACGACTGTATAGGGCTTTTAGGGTCAGGGTTTCTATCGGTTTGAACACAAGCCCCAAGCGCGGACTTAATTGCGAAAAACTTTTGCGCAGTTCAGGCGAATCGGGCAAAAAAACATCACGATACTCGAAAAACTGATTGTCGTAGCGCAAAGAAGCCGTAAGTTGTAGCTTTTCGCCAATCCAGAAAGGCGAAATGTATTGCACAAAAACGCCTAAATTCCAGACAGGCTTGTTCTTGACAAAGGAGAGCCAATCTTGAATGGGGTAAAGGCGATTGTCGGCAAAGGGCGCGAAATCTTCATTGAGATTGACATTTGAAAAATGCGCCTTATCGCCACGATAAAAGAAACCGATACCTTCTACGCCACCAAGCCAAGTATTGCCATTCAAATCTTTGTAGAGATACTGACTACGCAAAAGTAGGTCGTCTGCCTGTGTTTTGAGGTATTCCGTTACGCCAAAGGGGTAGAAATTTTCCAATGCGCCGTCGGGGAAATAGCGCATGTTCCAATCTATGCCATGCCTTTGATAGCGCAAGATGTATTCTTGTGAAATTCTTTTGTTTTTAAAATCGTCATTGTATTTGAACGCCAAGATGCGGCGGTTTTCACTTAGATTTTCGGGTTGGTCGGGGACATTGAAAAGCCAGCCATGTCCAGAGCCATAGCTCCATTTTTGGTCGTGAAATTGTAGGGAAAAGCCCTCGAATTTGCCCCTACCTTGCAGTTTGGTAAAAAAATAGCGGCTATCCAAGGGGTTGTGAATGTCGAATTGGGCGGGATTCCCTGCTTCGTCTGTCCTTTCCGAATCGTCATAAGAGCGATAAGAGCTGCCATCGGTGGTGTAGGTATTGAAGGCGACGATACCATCTAAATAATCGCTTCTGACACCTGCCACAATATCATAGATGCGTGTGTTCTGATTGCCAAAGCGAAACTGTGCCATGCCAATGCCGCGCAAATCGTCAGGCGAAAGGGTAGAAAGGTTGATTGCCCCATTGACGGCATTGCTACCGTAGAGGGCAGAGCCAGAGCCGCGCAAAATCTCGACGCTTTTATTGAAAACCAAAGGGGTAATTTCCCAAGTGTAGGCAGTGCCATAGAGATTGTCGTTGCACTGCACGCCATCAATGAGCAAAAGTAAGTGGTTGTTGTTCCAACCCTCATACACGCCTCGACTGCTTACCGTTTTCCTATCATAATCCTGACTCAAAGCAAAGGTAGGCAGGCGCGTGAGCATTTCGCCCAAACTAAGCCAGCCGTATTGGTGGATTTGTTTCTGATTGAAAAAAGAAATCAAGTTGGGCGCGTCTGAAATTTTTTGCGAAATTTTAGATGCCGACACCACTTCCACATCTAAGGTATTCTCCTGACTCTGTAATTCCTGCAATTCAAGCTGATACAGAAGGCTTGTGTCCTTTTTAAAAAGTTGGGCTTCAACTGAAAAAGGCAGGGAAAGCCCTGATAAAAAAGCGCAGAGGCTTATCAAAAAGCGGTATTGATGGAACATACGCAGAAAAAATCATGTTGAAAAAGGAATAAAAATGAAATTTGTCTTGTAAAAAGGCTCTTGGGGAATATTTTGTAGTAGGCTCTGTCAAATTTAGGAAAATTTAACGAAAAGAACAAGCCGCAGGAAAGAATGTTTGAAAAAAGTCTTCGCCCGACGCGCTACCTACAAGTTTTCTTTTTATTTGCCCTTTGGATATTTTAGCTACCTTTGTGGTCTAAATTCGTTTTGCCTTTATGATTCTTTCCGACGCAGCCATTCTAAATGCCATCGAAGCAGGCAGTATTGTCATCGAGCCTTTCAAGCGCAGTGCTTTGGGGTCTAATTCTTATGATGTCCATTTGGGCAAATATTTGGGCATCTATCCCCAAACTATCTTAGATGCACGCCAGCACAATCCCATCGAGCTTTTCGAAATTCCTGCCGCTGGCTATATTTTGCAGCCGCACGAGTTTTATTTGGGTGCGACCTTAGAATACACCGAAACCCATGCGCATGTGCCTTTTTTGGAAGGAAAAAGCAGTATCGGACGCTTAGGAATAGACATTCACGCAACGGCGGGGAAAGGTGATGTAGGCTTTTGCAACCATTGGACACTTGAAATTAGCGTCAAAAAACCTGTGCGCGTCTATGCAGGCATGCCTATCGGACAGCTTATTTATTTTGAGGTAGAGGGCATAGTGGAAAATGCCTATCAGCACAAGCAGTCGGCAAAGTACAATCAGCGAACCCCCTACCCTGTCGAGTCTATGATGTGGAAAAATAAGTTTTAGAAACTAAACTATACCCCTACGCCTTACTTTTTGGGTCTGAAAAACTATTTTTATTTTAATCTAATTTCGCAAGGCAATCGCTTGTCCCTATTAAAAGTAGCGCGAAGTCCCAACTTTGTACTTCCACCTTCGCACTTCTAAAAAATCGTTTCATGCCGCTGCTGTAATTTTTAGGCGCAGATAGACTACTAAAACATAAAATAAGTGGCGCGTAGCATTTTGAAAGCTACTGCTGTATTTTTAACATCAGACCATTCTAACCTAACTTTTTATATGAAAAATTCTATTTTGATAGAAAAAAGCATCTATCTCACCCTTATCTACGCCACTTATAGCTTGGTGAGCTACCTATTGGGCGTTGCCTTTATGTTGGAAAATTCTTGGCTTAATTGGATTTTCTTTCTTATCAGTTTTGGGGTATCGATACTATTGGTACGTCAGGTGCGTCAGGTGCGCTTGACGGCTGCACAGGAGGGTTTTGAGGAGGTTACTTTGCTTGATGCCACAGAAAAAAAAGCGGGTTTTTATCCGTTTGGGCGTGCTTTTTTAGATTTTTTTATTATCTTGACGGTTGCAGCCCTTTTGAACAGTTTGCTTTCGGCTTTTCTCTATTTGGTCATCGAGCCAGAAGCGCATGAGGTCTTTATCCAACTTTCGGAAGCAAAGATTTTGGCAGAAAACCCCAACATGCAGGGCGCAGGTTTAGAAGTAGCACGCGATATGATGGCGATATTTTCGCCTTTTCGTCCAATCGGTATGTTAATCGGCGTATTTAGTGCTGCCGTTGGCAATGCCGTTATTGCCCTTATCGGTGCAGCGATTTTGAAAAAGTAACGAGATTCTCTAATTTTAGAGCCATGAACGCCCAAGAATCGGAAAAGGAGATTTATATCCGCAGCGAAGAGATGCAGGAGGTTTTGTCGCAAGTGCCTACTTGGATAGTGCGTTGGGGCATTACCCTGATAGGGTTGGTGCTGCTTGCCTTTGTGTGGATAGCCTTTCTGGTCAAATATCCTGATGTGGTAATCGCGCCTCTCAAACTCACGACGGCAGAATTGCCTATTCTGATGGCGGCGAAGGAAAAGACGCGCCTGCTACACCTTTTTGCCAAAGAGGGCGATATGGTAGAGAAAGAAGCCGTATTGGTCATTTTTGCCAATAGTGCCAACTACGAAGACATCGAGGCTTTGCGCCAAACATTCGAACCCTTCAAGAAGGCGTTTTTAGACAAACAAACCGTCTTGAAGGGGTCTTTTTCCAAAGATATGAACTTAGGCGAAGTCCAGCCTGCCTTCGCTGCCTTTCTCAATGCGTATCAGGAATACAGTTTTTTTCAGAATCAGCCTTTTAGCCAAGAAAAATTTGAGCAGGTAGCCGAGCAAATCGGTATTTTCGAAAACCTTTTAGACAAGCTCAATACCCAACAGCGCAACATCGACGGACAATATCTTTTAGCCAAAAAGCAATATGAGATAGACGAAAAACTCTACCAAGACAAAGTCATTGCCTACACTGAATTTAATGCTTCCGAAAAGCGATTTTTAGAAGAAAAGTATAAAAAGGAAAACATCAGGATAGAAATTCTGCAAAATCAGCTCAAATTGCAGGAATTGCGCCGCCTTCGCACCGATAACGAAGAGGGCTACAAACGCGAGGAATTAGCCAAACGCGAGAACTTGCGAAGCACAACTTTGCAGTTGGAGGCTGCCCTTGCTGCGTGGGAAAATCGCTACCTTTTGCGTAGCCCCATTGCAGGGCGCGTTTCTTTCTTCAAACCCCTTGCACCCAATATGCCTGTGCAGGAAGGCGACGAGCTAATGGCGGTATTGCCTCAAAAAGAGGCGGTCTATGGCTATGCCTATCTCACTTCGGCAGGCATTGGGAAGGTAGAAAAAGGGCAGCAGGTCAAGATTCGTTTCGAGGGGTATCCTTACGAGGAGTACGGGTCGGTGAGGGCTACCGTTGCCGATAAAAACCCTATCGCCCATCAGGGGCAGTATTTGGTGCGAATTGAACTGACAAATGGTTTGGAAACAAGCTATAAGAAAAAATTAACCTTTTCGCAAGACATGCAGGGCGAAGCCCATATCATCACCGAAGACCTGCGTTTGATTGTACGTATTTTTTACCAAATCAGAAAAATATTCGACAATACCCTAAGTAATTAGCAAACAGTTAGTAGATAATTAGGGCTGCCAATCAGAAAAGCCAACCAGCGGGGCAGAATTTGAGAGATTTTTTCTAAAAGCCTCAAAATCAAATTCTTAGAGTGTGTAGTGAATGTAGTAACGTTTCATAAAAGTTAGAAAAAAGAAGTAAGAAGGAATAGAATTTGGAAAACAAAAGCGGAGCAAAAAGGCTAATTTCTATGCAGGTGCGATATTTTTTCGCAAAACTGAAACAGAAACGGGGGGGACATTTAAGCCATAAGCCACGCTAAGGCATCAGTTTCATCATCAAAGAACTCTAAATTTACCTTGCCTCCATAGGCGCGTTCTAAGGTTTCGAACATGCGCTGGTCGGCAAAACTGGCAAAGGCATCTTTCGAGCGGATAACCGCCACTTTTTCGAAGCCTACTTTCTGACTTTCGGGTAGCCAATTTTTATTGAGCCACATTTGGTCGGAAGGGGCAACGACTTTGCCTTTTTTGTTATTGATAAGAATACGCTTGCAGTTATTTGTTTTTAAAAGGGTGAGAAAATTGCTAAGAATTTCTCTATAAAATTCGCTTGGTACGAAAGAAAGCCATTCGAGCAGCGCAACTTGGTTGTCAGCTATCATTTCAACTTTGGCAAAGCGATTTTGGATTGCAGCAGAATATGCCATATAAAACGGAGTATTTTGAAGTAGAGGTGAATGAGGAAAGCAGAAATGCCTTTTGGCACAAAATATTATTTGGTAGCTTTTGAAAAGGCGGTTGTTGTTGTCGTTTTGATGCTGCAAAGTACGCATGCAAACGAAAAACCTGCAAATGGCTACTTTTTCCGCCTTGTATCTTTCGAGCAGTCTTTGTAAAAGTGGCTTCTTTTTTTAGGAAAAATACAAAGAAAGATACAGCCCCTTTTCAAGGAAAAAATGCCCATAAAGGGCTAAAAAAGACGCTTTTAAGCACTTGGGAGTGTTTTTTTTCGTGAGATTGAAAATAAATCTTACGTAAGATTTTTCGCAACCAAAATGAAAAGAAACGCCTGCCGCCAAATATTATTTGGAAGCCTAAAAGGGTTGTAGGCAAAGGGCTTTTTGGATTTTGCTGACCGCCTATAATCTTTTGTATCAAAACTATTTTAAAAACCTTTTCAGGTGCATCTTTTCGCCCTCAAAGACAGCATAGGTATAAAAATTGAGCCACTCGCCCAAATTTATGTAGCGGCTTTTTTCGCCTACCTTTAAATAAAGTGGCAAGTGGCGATGTCCAAAAACATAGTAGTCGTGCGGATTTTGGGCTTCCATTTCGAGGGCATATTCCCAAAGCCATTCATTTTCTCTGCCCCTAAATACTTCCTTGTGGCGGTCTTTTTTCCGACTATCAGACCAAAAATGCGCCAAACCTACGCCCAAATTAGGGTGCAACCACTCGAAACCCCAACGCAAGAAGCGATTGGTAAAAATCCATTTTTTCAACCATTTGTAGGCATAATCGCCTTTGCCTAAGCCATCGCCATGGGCTAAATAAATTTTTTTCCCATTCCAAACTACCGTTTGCGGCGTTTTAAAGACGGTTACGCCCAATTCTTCTGATAAATAATCGAAAAGCCAAAGGTCGTGATTGCCTGCAAAAAGTACAACAGGCACGCCGCTATCTACTAAACTTGCAATTTTGCCCTGAAAACGCACAAAACCCTTTGGCACAACTTTTTTATATTCATACCAAAAATCAAACATATCGCCCAGAAGCACCACTAAGGCGGCATCTTCGGCTATGGCATCGAGCCAACGCAGGATTTTCATTTCGCGCTCACGCCCGATACTACCTTTGGGGTAGCCCAAGTGAAAGTCGGAGGCTAAATAGATTTTTTTGCCTTTTTCTAAGTTTAAAACGTGCATGAGAGCCAGCCCAAATAGATAGGCTTTTGGTTAGTTTTCTAAAATATAAATAATGCGTTCCAAACCCGTAGGCGTGAGGTAGGGTAGGGTTCGCACGTTCTGATAGCCACATTGGGCAGCCATTTGGCGAATATCCTCCTCGTAGGGCAGGTAGGCTTCCAAAATGCCCCACTCGGTTTCTACACGAATGTAGTGCTTGTCTATTTTTACGCCTACTACTTTGAGATTGCCCTGTGGTGCTTCTATAAAAAGTTTTCCCTTTGGTTTTAAATATTCACGAATTTTGCAAATGCTGTATTTCTGTTGTTCTAAGGTTTGTTCTAAAATACCCGACCAGAGCCAAAGAATGGCATCGGCTTTTTCGGGCAAATCGATGTGGCGAATGTCTTGCGGAAGAATCGCCTCGCTTTCTAATACCTTTTCTTTTTTTGCATAGTCTAAAAATTTTTCCGACCGCTCCAAAGCGTACATGCGCCCTTCGAAGCCCAAACGCCGCAAATGTTCTACCGTCCTGCCATATCCTAAGCCCAATTCTACCAATACCTCTGCCTTTGCAATATCGGGATAGATGAGTTCTATGTCTATGCCTGTATCGAAGCCACTTTTTTTAGCGATTTCCTTAAATTTTTCTATTTCAATATTTTGATAGAAGTCTATGTTGTTTTTATTTTGTGTAAAAATATGATTCATAAAAAGAAAGGGGAGAATTTATACGAAAATAATGTCGAAGGGGAGATAGTTAGCTACTACAAACGGTGAAAGCCCTAAGCGTCTTTTTAAGAGGCTTAGGGCTTGAAAGGTTATGGAAACTTGGGGTACTTTTGAAAATCGGGGTCGCGTTTTTCCAAAAATGCTTTTTTGCCTTCTTGTGCTTCTTCGGTAAAATAATAGAGGAGGGTAGCATTTCCTGCCAATTCTTGTATGCCTGCTTGCCCATCTAATTCAGCGTTTAAGCCTGCCTTGACCATACGCAAAGCCAACGGACTTCTTTTGAGCATAATTCTGCACCAGCGGACGGTTTCTTCTTCCAAGCTCTCGTGTGGGGTCATTTTATTGATAAGTCCCATATCGAGGGCTTCCTGTGCCGAATATTGTTCGCACAAAAACCAGATTTCGCGTGCTTTTTTCTGCCCTACAATGCGAGCCAAATAGGAAGAGCCGAAGCCGCCATCAAAACTACCGACTTTGGGACCCGTCTGTCCGAAGATGGCATTTTCAGAGGCAATGGAAAGGTCGCATACGACATGCAAGACGTGTCCGCCGCCGATGGCATAGCCATTGACCATTGCCACAACAGGCTTAGGCAGGGAGCGAATTTTCTTTTGTAGGTCTAATACATTCAGGCGCGGTGTGCCGTCGCTATCCACATATCCGCCTACGCCTTTGTAGTTTTGGTCGCCGCCACTACAAAAGGCTTTATCGCCTGCACCTGTCAGAATGACTACGCCGATTTGCTGCTCGTAGCGGCAGAAGTCGATGGCTTCTATCATTTCGCGCACCGTTAGGGGCGTGAAGGCGTTGCGAAAGCGTGGGCGATTGATGGTAATTTTGGCAATGCCTTCGGCAAGTTCGAAGCGCACTTCCTCGAAATGCTTGAATCTTTCTATGACTTGCCAATCGGCGGCAGGGCGAATGGTAGAAAGGCTGTCTTGTTCGTTGTATGCCATGAGAAAACGATTTTTTATGAAAAAAAACCTAAGTCCGCTAATATTGTTTGAGATATTAGCAAACTTAGGGCTGCTTAAAGCGTTAAGCCAAAGGAAGCAGGACGTGTTTAGGTGCAAAAAGCCACATGCCTTTCCTTATTTAGGGGCGTTTGCTTCTAAGTAAGCAATAGCCTGTCCTACGGTAGAAATCGTTTCGGCTTGGTCGTCAGGAATAGAAATATTGAATTGTTTTTCAAACTCCATAATCAATTCGACGGTATCAAGCGAGTCTGCGCCTAAGTCGTTGGTGAAGCTGGCTTCGGGTGTAACTTCTGCTTCTTCTACGCCTAACTTCTCAACGATGATGTTCTTTACTTTTTCTGCAATCTCTGACATTGTAGGGTTCGTTTTAGTAGAAAAGAATTAAGGCGCAAAGAAAGAAATTTATTAGCGAAAAATCAAATGCAAACCATAGAAAGCGCAAAGTTTTTCGAAAACTTTTTCGCACTGCCCTGCTTATTGCATTTAGGGGGAGTATTTTGGGAAAGAGAAAGTATGTTGTTTTATCTAAGAAGTTGTTTTTTCGAAACGTGCTTGCAAAGGAAAAAAGTGCCGAAAGTGCCAATAAAGTATCCATTCTGACGCTACTACCTCAAATAGAAGGCAAATAGAAGACAAATCGCATGCAAATAGCAGGCTACTAAGCCCAAAAAAATTTGAAAATGGGTACAAGATGCGTAATTTTGTGGCATCTTGCGTAATTGCTTGTGTGGCTACACAAAAGCGATTGCCTCACCGCCAAAAGCCCTCCGTCATGAACTCTGTCAAAATCTTTGCTTGCTCTGCCTCCCTCTATTTAGCCGAAAAGATAGCCCACTCTTACGGCAAGCCGCTTGGTAAGATGACTCTCCAACGATTCAGTGATGGCGAAATGTCGCCCAGCTTCGATGAGTCTATTCGCGGCGCAGATGTCTATATCATTCAATCCACTTTCCCCCCTGCCGACAACTTAATGGAATTGCTCCTGCTGATAGACTCTGCCAAGCGTGCCTCGGCAGGTTCGGTTACGGTCGTGATGCCTTATTTTGGCTATGCCCGTCAGGATAGGAAAGACAAACCGCGCGTGGGGATTGGCGCAAAATTAGTCGCCAACCTGCTTTCTGCGGCAGGGGCAAGCCGCCTGATGACCTGTGATTTGCATGCAGGTCAGATACAAGGATTTTTTGATATTCCCGTCGACCATCTCTACGCCTCGGCAATTCTTTTTCCTTATATTGCTTCCCTAAAACTCGACAACTTAGTCTTTGCAGCCCCCGATGTAGGTGGCGTGGCGCGTGCGCGTGCTTATGCGGCACATTTTCAGGCGCACATGGTCGTTTGCGACAAGCACAGAAAACGCGCCAATGAAATTGCAAGCATGCAGGTTATCGGTGATGTAGAAGGTGCAAATGTGGTCATTGTAGATGATTTGGTAGATACGGCAGGTACAATTTGCAAAGCCGCAGAGGTGCTTTTGGAGCGTGGGGCAGTTTCGGTACGAGGCATGGTTACGCACCCTGTCTTGTCGGGCAAGGCATACGAAAACATCAACAATTCGGTATTAGAAGAGTTAGTCGTTTCGGATACCATTCCTTTGAAGCAAGAAAGTGCCAAAATCAAGGTGCTTTCCGTTGCCGACCTCTTCGCAAAAGCCATTCGCAAGATTCACGACCAAGAGTCTATTAGCACGCTTTTTATTTCCTAATCCGACCCTTATCCCAAAATCCTAAGTGGCTTGACAACGCTTAGGGTTTCAATTCCCAACTTCCTCAAAACACCATCTTTTCCTATGTATAACCTACTCAAAGGCAAACGCGGCATCATCACAGGTGCATTAGACGAAAAATCTATCGCTTGGAAAATCGCACAACGCGCACACGCAGAGGGCGCAACTTTTACCCTCACCAATGCACCCGTAGCTATGCGCATGGGAACGATTCAGAAACTGGCGCAAGAGTGCAATACGATTGTGATACCTGCCGACGCGACCTCTTTGGAAGACATCGAGAACCTCTACCAAAAATCAGTAGAGCATCTGGGCGGCAAAATTGACTTTATCCTACATTCCATCGGCATGAGTCCGAATGTGCGCAAGAAAAAAGACTACGGCGACCTCAACTACCAATGGTTTATGCAGGCTCTCGACATCTCGGCGGTTTCCTTTCACAAAATGATGCAAGTAGCGGAAAAGAAAGACATCTTAAACGAAGAAGCCTCTATCGTCGCCCTTTCTTACATTGCTGCCCAACGCACTTTCCCCGACTATGGCGACATGGCACAGGCAAAGGCTTTGCTCGAATCTATCGCCCGTAGTTATGGCTACCGTTTGGGTATGAGCAAAAAGGCGCGTGTCAATACCGTTTCACAATCGCCCACCCCTACTACCGCAGGAACAGGCGTAGGCGGCTTCGATGCCTTCTTAGAATACGCCGACAAACTCTCGCCCTTAGGCAATGCCTCTGCCGATGAGTGTGCCGATTACGTCATTACGCTCTTTTCCGACCTAACTAAAAAGGTTACGATGCAAAACTTATATCACGACGGCGGATTTTCCACCATGGGCGTTTCCGAAGCCTTGATGAACAAGATGTAATTTGCACCTGAAATAAGACAGACCCAAAAACTAACAGTTTTCCAAAACTGTTAGTTTTTTTTGAAAAATGTTATCTCTTTTCTATTTCAATTTTTTTCCAATATGCCGCTTTCCAAACGCATCATACCTTGTTTAGACATCAAAGACGGACAAACTGTAAAGGGCGTGCAATTTGAGCAACTTCGTTATGCAGGCGACCCTGTGGCTTTGGCAGCGCGTTATGCGGAAGAGGGGGCAGATGAATTGGTCTTTTTAGACATCACCGCCACAGACGAAAAGCGCAAGACCTTAGCCGATTTAGCCTTGCGAGTAGCCCAAGTCTTGCCTATTCCTTTCACCATTGGCGGCGGCGTGAGTTCGGTTGCCGATATTGAAGTGCTGTTGGCTTCGGGTGCGGATAAAATTACCATCAATTCGGCGGCAATTTACAATCCTACCCTCATTACCGAAGCGGCGAAAAGATTTGGCGAGCAGTGTATCGTTGTGGCGATTGATGCCAAAGCGGAAAGTAGTCAGGTGCAGGGAGCTACACAGGCTTATTGGCGCGTCTATGCCAGTGGGGGCAAAAAAGCTACTGATTTAGAGCTTTTTTCTTGGGCAAAACGCTTAGAAGATTTGGGTGCAGGCGAGCTACTTTTTACTTCTATGACGCATGATGGCACAAAAAATGGCTTTGCCGATACGGTCTATGCCCAACTTTCGAGCCTGCTTCACATTCCGATTATCGCTTCGGGCGGGGCAGGCAAAAAAGAGGATTTTGCCAATGTCTTCGAAAAGGGAAAAGCCGATGCCGCCTTAGCTGCCAGCGTCTTTCATTTTGGCGAAATTCCAATCCCTACGCTCAAAAATTTCCTACAACAAAAAGGGATTGCGGTGCGTATCTAAGGCTATATTTTCACCTTTTATTGCGCTCACATGGAAAATTTGCGCTGCCCTTATTGCGATTTTTCTTTTCAACTCAACGGCAAACATTTTAGCGGCGGTTTGCCGCCCACAGGCGGCGACTATGAGTGGTCGGAATCGGATACCAAACGCAAATGCCCCTCTTGTCAGGGCGAAATACCCCTGCGCTTGCGTTCAGACATCGAAACAGGGATAATTTTGAAAGTGTGCAAAAGCCCCAAACCGTTCAAAGAAGGCATTACTTGGTATGCCGTCGGCACAGTGTATGAGTCTTTTTTTGAAAAAGGTTGTTTTTCGGTGTCCGTACAATTTTTATTTGAAGACTTTGCGCAGGCTCAAAAAAAGGCGTATCACCCCTACAAACTTTTAAAAGTTACAAAAGAAGGGTATTTTTTGTATGAAAAAGAGGCTTTCGCCGATTTGCCCCTTCCAGAGGAGGACTACCACCAGCCTTATATTTCATACGCAGGCTACTAATTTTTATTTTTTATTTTCAACCTAAACGCTTCTCGATATGTTCCCTACAAATGTTGGCAGAAATGATAAAATCTTGCGCCTTGTCTTTGTATTAGCCATGACCATCTTGGGTTTTAGCGTGAGTTCGTGGTTTTTCTTAGGGCTGCTGCCCCTTTTTTCGGTGCTTACGGGCTACTGTCCGCTTTATAGCTTAGTTGGGTACAATAGCTGCCCGCTCAAAAAGTAAGAACGCTTTTTACAAACCAAACCCTCCCCTAAAAACTTAGGCGAGGGTTTTGAATTTTAAGATAAAACTTAGGATAGGACGTTATTCGTTTGAGCCGATATTCGTATGTACGACAATCGTTTCCAATTCGTCCGCGCTCAAATGGACATTGATGTAGCCATTGTAGGTGAGCATTTGGTCGAAAGTAGTGCCGCTTGAAGCAGGAATTTCGGTTACGCTCATGCCATTCACAACGTCGGTTAGCATAAAGGCAATACCGCCAGGGCTTGTAATGGAGCCGTCATGGATATGCGCAGGGTGTACGCCCGGTGCGTTAGGCACAGAAAGGGTTACGCGCGTGCCATTGTTGGCGGTGCGTTCAAAAGTAGCAGTGCCACTAAGCCCTAAATTGTTGCCCGCATCTACTAAGCTATAAGTACGCATTGTTACTTGTGGCTCGTCGTCGTCGTCGTTGTTACAACTTGTGAAGGTAAAGGCAAAAAGAGCCAATAAAATGGCAAAGAATTGAACTTTAAAAATCTTTTTCATTTTACTATTTTTATACGTTGTAAAAGAAAGAATAAATAGTTGCTTGTCTTGTATAGCACTGTAAAAAAGCAACACGAAATATAAACCTTTGCCTACCAAAAATGTTTTGCCCAAAGGCTAAAAAAGTGCAGAAAAATATTGTTTTGGGCTTTTTTCTACCATAAAAATAGGGCGGCGGTAGTATTTTTTTCGTTCAAAAAATCTTAAAATAGACTTTAATGCTTGATTTTCAAAGACTTAACCCTGATTTCGTCTGCCATTACAGGCAGCACCACAAAAACACAAAAAAGTGAGAAAAATAAGCCGCCCGTAACGCCTGCCGCCAAAGAAAACCAAAAAACTTCTTCCTGCCCTTCCCATAAAAAAGGCAAGAGTCCCAAAAAAGTAGAGATAACGGTAAGTAGGATAGGATAGCTTTTTTTATAAATTGCCTTTAAAAAAATAGCCTTCTTTCTGCTTCTTTTTTTCAAAAAATTATACTCATCAAGAATAAAAATGGCTGCATTGACAACCAAACCTCCCAAAAGTACAAAAGAAGCATAGCCGCCTTGGTCGAAATAAACTTCCAATCCGCCGAAGGTGATAAAAATGCCGATAAAGGAAAAGGGGATTGTAAAGATAATAAGCAAGGCTTGTCTGAAATTTTCAAATAAAATGCTACAAATAAAAAATATAATTACTACCAAAATCAATAACAATCCGTATTCGGTCTTTGCTTTTTCCCAAGAAAAAAAGTTGTTTTCCAACTGTTTTACCTCATAACCCTGTGGCATTTGGCTTTTGTACTGTTCAAGGGTTTGGTCTAAAAATTTTTGTCCAAAATTCGCTCCCCCGTAATAATCGAAACCGACAATGCGCAAATAAAGGCGATTTTCTTTGTAAATCGAGCTGCTGCTATTTTCTATTTTAAGCGTAGAAAAATCTTGAAAAGCGACTGTTTTTGTGTTTATTTTTGTAGCACTATCTAATTGAAAAACAGATAGATAGCCACTTTTTAGTTCTTGCGCTGCAAAACTTTTTGAGTCCCTACTTTCAAGGCGCACAGGCAAAAGGCTATTTTGATAGGGCAAGTAAAACTCGGCTTCGCTGCTGGGCGTATGCAAGCGCAAAGCTGCCGTAAGGGTTTGCGCTGAAAGCCCTTGATGGGCTAATTTTTCCAAATCCACCTCCCAAGCTAAGGTCTTTCGGGCGCGTTCTTCGTAGGAAAGTCGCTCGTTGGTATTGACTTGCTGAATCCGCTTGTGCTTGACCAAAAGTGCGGCTAATTTTTCTGCCTCTGCCTCCAAATTTTGATAATGCGTGCCTTTCATCTGCACCCGAAAAGAAGCTAATTGTGCTTCGTTGCTATTACTAAATGCCTGATTACCAACGCCATAAATATTCCACTTCACGCCGTCTAAATCCACTGAACGCGCAATAAGTCTATTTTTTAGTTGTAAAGGATAAGATGAATTTTCTACTTCTTTTGGAAATAAAATTTCAATCTGACCCGAAGAAGTAATAACTTGCGTAACAAATTTTTCTATATTTTTTTCTGCTTTCAAAATCAATTCTATGCTGCGTAAGGCACTGTCCATCTGTTGTAGGGTTGTGCCTTGTGGCATTTCTGCCTGCACATAAAGGCGTGCTTTTTCGGCTTCTCTATAAGAAAATCGTTCATATCCGAAACGAACAAAAAGGCGCAAAGTGCCACCCAGATAGGTATCGATATGGGGGCGTATGTCATTTTGGTACAAATCTGAACCTATTATATCATTATACCAAACTAAAATCTTGCTATTTTTAGGGTTTTCTACCTTCGAGGGAAGCAAAAAAATGGGTGTGCCAAAGAGCAACAAGAGGGCTATCATAAACTTCTTTTTATGACTTTTTAAAAAAGCAATAAAAAGAAGATATTTTTGAAAAACTTGAACCGAAAAACGCCTACCGAAGCGAAAATTAGTTTTCTTTTTCTTTTCTTTTTTCGTTTGAAAAAGCAAATGATATAAAGCAGGCGTGAAAAAAAGTGCCACAGGGAGCGACAATAAGAGATTGAGAGCGACAATCGCGGCAAAGTCGGTTAGGTTGCGGCGCGTTTCTTCGGGTAGGAAAAAGACCAAAAGCAAGGCAGCGGCTGTCGTGAGCGAAGCCCCCAAAAGTGCCAAAAAGAGAGAACCCGACCGCTTTTGGTGTAGGCTATCCACCATCACAAGGGCGTTGTCTAAAATCAGACCAAAGGAAATGGCAACCCCCGCCAAAGAATATAGGTGAATTTGTATCTTAAAAAAATAAGCAAATAAGGCGGTAAGGCAGAGATTGACAAACAAACTACTTATTAAAACACATAGATAAAGTAAGTTTCTTTGCAGCAAAACAATAAAAAATATCAAAATAAGAAGCGAAAAAAGAGCGCGACGATAGGTCTTTTCCAATTCCTTTTCTAAAAAATCGGTTTCGTCCCACTCCAAAAGAAGTTCAAAATCGGTAGGAAGTGGCATCTGCGCGATAGCAGCCTTGATTTTCCGCCCCGCTTCTAAGGCGTTGGCATCTTTTTGTAGGTAAAAAGAAAGCGTAACGGCTTCCTTGCCATTGATGCGGTAAAAACCCGAAGGCGCGTTTTCCACCACTGCAAAGGTAGCGACATCGGAAAAACGCACAAGTGGATTTTCGGAAAGCAATAAATTTTCTACTATTTTTGTGAAATTTTTAGAAAAAGTAGCCTTATTTTCAGAACTTTCTGTTAGGAGTGGGCGTTTCTTGACCCAAAAATTTTGTCCTACGCCGTCTTTGCTTTGCCCTATGTAATCGATTTGGGCAAGCTCCTGCAATCGACTGACCAAATCTTGATGGCTGATGCCATACTGCAACATTTTTTCGGGTAGGTAGCGCACCTCTATCGCCAAATCGGACGTGCCGCGCACGCTAATTTCCTCTATTTGTGTGATTTTAGAAAAATGAAGACTTGCAATTTTGCGCACCTGCTCCTCGATTTCGAAAGCCGTCAGGGGAGCATTTACCGAATAACTAAGGCTTGCTTTTTTATGACTCTGCGCATTTGCATCTGTGAGCTGAAGCTGTGGATAGGAAACCGAAGGCGGCAGTTTGGGGTAGATTTGGCGTAAAATCATGGTAGTTTCAAACTTTTTTAGTTCCATGTTTTGCCCTTTTTCAAAACTAAGCGTAATATTTCCGCCATTGTAACGCGAAACGGAGCTAATTTTTTTAAGTCCTTGCAGTTGGGAAAGGGCATTTTCTAAGGGTGCAGTTGCCAAATTTTCTACAATATCGGGAGCGGCTTGTGGGTATTGATAGCGAATTTGTAAGGTATTGCTTTCGGGTTTTGGGTTGAGTTCGACGGGAAGAAGTGGCAGCGCAAATACGCCTAATACGCTGATAATTAGGAAGATAAAAACTATCCGAAAGGGCGTTAGAAAGGAAAGCTGCATGGAAATAAATTTTAAAGCAGGTTTGTTTTAAGACAAAATCTATTTTTTAAAATCAAAAAACAAATATAAAAGTGGTATGAAAAAGAGAGCCGTCGCCGTTCCCATACCCAAGCCCCCTATTACGGCTAATACCAAAGGCGTTTGCAGTTCTGCTCCCAAGCCTGCACTAAAAAGGGTAGGAAGTACGGCTAAAATAGTCGTTAGGGTTGTCATCAATATCGGTTTGAGGCGCAAAACCCCCGCCAGATGCAGGATTTCGCGCGTGTCGGTAGTAGGAAGTTGTTTTTTTAGTTTATTGATGGTATCAATTTTTAGAATGGCATCATTGACCATAATACCCAGCATCACGACCAGACCAATTGCCGACATCAAATTAAGAGAAGCATTGCCCCAATACAAGACCAAGAACGCGCCCGAAATACCCAGCGGTAGCGTCAGGACGACAATAAGCGGTTGTAAAAATGACTCAAATTGTGCCACTAAAATAAAGTAGAGCAACACAACCGAGATAAGAAGGATAAAGAAAAGTTGCTGTAAGTTTTCTTCATTTTCTATAAAATTTCCTGCCCAAGTAGTTTGTAAGTTTTTTGCCTCTTTTTTCATTTTGAAAAGGCTATCTATCTCGATTTGTTGTCTTTTTTCTAAATCTTGCCACACAAAACTTTGGTAGATACCCAGCGCGTCTGCGGTTAGGTTGCGATAATCATTTTCCCTTTCTATGCGTACTAAAAGATGGAGCGGGATTTTTTGATGCTGCGTATTATCTGCCACTTCTAAATAGGTGTTTTGTAAAATTTCTGCAATATTCGCCTGATTTTGTGCCAAACGAATGGGCAATACTTCGCCGAAAGATTTTATATCTGTAATAAAATAGTGTCCTACACTTTGTTTTATTTTTTCTAATATTTGCCGCTGCGAAAAGCCGTAAATGGCAGCTTTTTCGGCTTCTACCTGCAAAATGACGCTATTTTCCGTTCTCATGCCGCTTCCTACTTCGGCTTGGTAGGGCATGGTTTCATACAAAGAACTTACCTTTTCTACGGAAAGCGGACTACTTTCAAAAGGGTTGCGAAAGCGAAGTTCATAGTTTGGATTGGGGCTTGCGAAAAGTTGCGAAAAAGCGTCGGGGGCAGCCTCAAATTGAAAAAGAGCCTGTGGCGCATGATTTTCTAACCAAAGTTGCAAACGCTTTTGTGCCTCTTTTTTGTCTTTAAAATTGGACAGGGCAAAGTAGAAAAAGACCTGCGATTGTGTGCTACCTTCCCCTTCGAGTAGGTATTGCCGTTTGCCCAAATCTATTTCTATTTGCGAAAAAACGCCTTCAAATTGATGTAAGAAAAATAGCGTCTTTTCTAAATTCTGTTCAGAGCTAAGTGGTAAGTTCCAATCTAATTTTAACACAAAATCGGGTTTGGAAAGTGTCGGCAGCCTTTCCACTTTTAGGTTTTTGGATATAAAAAAAGGTGCGGCTATCAGACCTATAAAAAAGAGAAGTCCTATCTTTTGGTGGCGCATGACCTGCCAAAAGATAAATTCATAACCTTGCAGGAGTTTTTGAAAAAAGCGCGTTTCGGTAGAAAAATCTAAGGTAGGCGCAAAGCTATTTGCCTTTTTTTTGTGTGAAAGAAGAAAAAGATGCGGCAGAAAAAGAAATGCCACAGCCAACGAACTTGTCAGGACAAGGGTAATGGAAAGGGCTTGGTCGTAGAAAAGTGCGCCCGAAATGCCGTTCATAAAAATAAGGGGCAGAAAAACAGAGAGCGTCGTGAGCATCGAACTCAAAAGTGGCGCGACAACATCTTGCACCCCTAAGACACAGGCTACTAATTTTGATTTGCCTTCTTTTAAAAATCGTTCAATATTATCCAAAACAATGATGCTATTATCTATCAACATACCCAACCCTAATGCCAAGCCGCTCAAAGATATGATGTTGATAGTCAATCCCATTACATAAAAAAGACCGAAGCCCAAGAGCAGCGAAAGAGGCAAACTCACGCCTATCATCAGCGGCATGCGCCAATTTCCTAAGAAGAAAAACAAGACGATAAAAGCCCCCAAAGCCCCCAAAAGTAGGGTATTGCGCAAGTTGGCAATCGCGAGGTCTAAAAATTGACTTTGATTTTGGGTAAGAGAAAAATCGAGGGTCGGATATTTTTGCCTAAAATCGGCTACGGCTTTTTCTATTTCCTCCATTAGGGCTTGCATCTGTGCATCAGGCTGCTTGTGCAAAGTAAGGACGAAGCCCTCTTTTAGGTTCATTTGCGCCTTTTTTTCTGAAAGCGAATCGGCAAAAAGGTGAAACCCCTGCGGCATTTCTTCTTCGAGAGTGATGGTCGCTAAGGTTTCCAGACGCACCACGCGCCCTTTGGCAAGGCGAATTGGTAGGCGGCGCAAAGCGTCAGCATCTGCTAAAAGGTTGACGGATTTGAGAAAATAGCGGTACTGCCCATCTTTTACCGAAACCGAACTAAGGGGTTGATTGGCTTGCGTGATGGCTTCAACAAGTTGATTTTCAGATACTTGTAGGGCTGCTAATTCTGCCTGATGTAGGCGCACGCTGATTTGTTTGCGTTTTAGCCCATTGGCATCTACAAGCGAAACGCCTGCAATTCCTTCCAGCCGCTTTTTTAAAACCTTTTCTACTAATTCCGAAGTTTCTAAAAGATTGCCTTTTTCTTTTGGTACAATTTGAAGACGCGCTAAGGGAATGTCGTTGGTGTTGATTTTGATGATATGCGGACGGCTAACCTCTTTGGGCAAATAGTTGAGCAGGCGGTCTAATTTTTCGTTTGCCTCGATGTAGGCTAAGGTCATGTCTGTCCCAAAGGCAAAAAAAAGCCGTAACTGTCCGCTTTCGCTAAGGGCTTCGCTTTTCAAATCGGACAACCCTTTGACTGTCAGCAGGCTTTCGCGCAAAGGGCGCAAGACATTTTGCTCTATTTCGGCAGGCGAATGTCCGCGATATTCCACCTGCACCAAAAGCTGCGGTACGTCTATGGGCGGCAGCAGCGATACAGGAAGTTTGGAAAATCCTATCCAAGACAAAACTGCCACTGCCAAAAAACTCATCAAGACCCCAATCGGACGCTGAAAAAGAAAAGTCAGAAGTGAAGAGGGCGACATAAAAAGATAATTTTAGAAGGATAAATGCACCCCAAACCCAGCGGTTTCGAAACAACGGTGGAAAATGCTTTTTTAAGTTTGGTGCAAAATAAAATTTGGACTTAAACCCTAAGGGTCTTCAAGACCCTTAGGATTTGGGGCATAGAGCAAGGCAGTGCCTTTGGCATTGTTGCTGCGATAGAAGCCTAAAATACACCCCGCCCCAAACCCCCAGTAATGTTAAGTTCTGTCAAAAGCCTTGTTTTGTCAAATTTGACACAAAATAAAATTTGGACTGACCCTTATTTTTGGGTCTGAAAATCCTTTTTTATTTCAATCTTGCTGCGGACAAGGCAGTGCCTTGTCCCTACATTTGGCTCTGATTTTTAGAATTTAACATCACTGCCCAAACCCCTCCCCCAAAGGGAGGGGCTTTGATATGGTATCATTTTTTTGCATTTATGCAAAAAAAATGATTTGTATTTCGAACCCTCCCCTATGGGGGGAGGGCAGGGTGGGGGTTCAAGAGTTTTATTCGAAGCCCCCCTTTTTTTGACAGGCTGACCGTTTCAACAACATCTACCCTTTGTCCCTACATTTGCACCTACTTTTTAGAATTTAACCTTATTGGCGTGCTTGTGCTTTGGAAAGCTATTTATTTTTTTCCACTTCCACTTTTGCGTCGTGTGAAAGTTGGAGGTTGTTGCTGATAATGACTTCGTCGCCTGCCTGCAAGCCTTCGAGGATTTCTACCCATTGGCTATTTTCCTTGCCTTTTTTGACGTAGTTCCAAAAGGCACGCCCATTTTTGAGCGTAAAGACGACTTCTTTTTCAGAGCGCAACACAATCGCTTCTTTGGGAACTAAAAGCTGCGGACTTTGTGGAATTTCTATCAGCAGGCGGACATTCATACCCAGAAGCAAGTCGTTTTGGGCAGGAAGGGCAAAACGAAGCCGCACTAAGCCTTCCCGCTCGACGGCAGGGTTGAGGTCGACTAACTCTGCCACGTAGGTAGGATTGCCCGCAAGGGGGGTAATTTGGGCTTTGATGCCTTTTTGAAGCACTCCTATTTGGCTTTCGGGAAGGTAGGTTTCTACTGCTAATTGCGTATCGGTGTAGAGCGTCCCCAGAGCTTGAAGTGCCTGAATTTGAGTGCCTTTGCTAAGATACCAGTCGCTGAGGACACCCGAAAAAGGGGCTTTGAGGCGCGTATTTTCTAACCTTCTCTCGGCTTCGGCTTGGCTTACCTCTGCCAACGCCAAACCGCTGCGCACGCGCAATATCTGCGCTAAGGTATCGGAAAGAGAGTGAGGAACGCCCCAAGTGCCACCGTATTCGACAAATAATTTGCGGTATTCGTCCAGACGCATCGCCGTTTCGGTGCGGGCGCGTTCCAAAGCCAAGCGAAATTCGCTATCTTCTAAGACCGCCAAGACTGCCCCTTCGCCTACGCGCCCCCCATTGGCAACCAACACTTGCGATACCGAACCTGAAACCAAAAACGAAAGGGCTGCCTGCTGATGCGACACCACCTTGCCATTGCTCGTAATTTGATAGGAAAGGGGAGCAGAAGCGGCAACAAAGGTCTGCACGCGAGGGGTAGGAATGGACGCAAGGGAACTGCTATCCGAAGCCCGATTCGTCTGCTGCTCTTCGGCACTACTTTGGCAGCCACTCCACAAAAGATTTAGAAACAAGACGACAATGGCGATTTTTCTCATGCTTTTGTGCTATTTTTGAAGGGCAAAGGTAGGAAGTTTTTGGGAAAGTTTAAAGATTTTTTTCTAATACTTCAATTTCTTTAGTAATAACTTCAGGATATAATTCTTTTTCAGATATTATATATTTATTCTTAATTTCATATAAAGTTGGGTATTGTCCTACTCTTGCCTGTCGAATAAAGTAACCTTTTGGGTCTAAAAGGTACATGTCTTTCTCATTTAATCTGAGTAAATGAACTTGTAAAAAAGCTTTGCCTTGCATGGTAGAAAGAACTGTTTTTAGTTTTTTATTGTGTACGTATTTATTTGAAAATAGCAATGCCTTTTCTTTGCAACCACTACATCCTTCCATCGGTATTATCAAAACATACTGACACAGTGAGTCTTGTTTAATTGGGTTACCTAAAAGGCTATCCGCATGAAAAAAAGTGTTATTGACAAGCTGATAATCTTTGCTTTTTTGACAAGCAATAAATAATAAAAAGGACATAAATAAAATATATTTCATATCATATTACTTTTTTCTTTGAAGTTTAAACAAACGAAAAGAAAGGTTGTCTTCGTCTAAGTCAGGGTTGCGATAATGACCTTCCGAAAGCCAGAGTCCTTCTTGGGTGATAAAATGATTTCTACTATATATTTTTTTAGGAAGCAAAGTTTCACCTACTATATTATACTCTTCATCAAGAATGATAATAGAACAGGGCTTATCGTCCCAATTTTGCTTTTTCCCTTCTGCATTGGTTTCCTCAATGGCTTGATAAGCAAATCTGTAATAGACGCGATTGTACTTATCGGCTAATAGATAACGAAAAGAAGGATTCTCTAAATAGTGCTTTTCATGATGATTAAAATATTTAGATTCTGACCACTTAGATTTTATGTTTTCAAAATAAAAACTATTACACATTATTTTTTTTATGTTTTCTTTTTTATTAAAATGTCTAATATGAATATTATTTTCAATAGGATAGCTAATAAGAAGCTGGCTACTATCAAAGGAAAGTGTGTACTGTAAGTGAGTAAAATACGCTCCCCAAATATTTTCATTACCATCAATCTCTGAATCTCCGATTTTGATAAATCCTAATCCTTTCATTGTCCGAATGTCAATAGCATATAGGAAGTTGGCGTTAAAAAAGGAAGGTTCGTCAACTCTATAAGTACTGTTATCATTGGCACGAAAGTAAAGAGTATCACCTATAAGGAAGCTTTGATGAGCATTGCTGCGTGGCAAAGGAAGCATAAATGGAGACTCCTTACCTGTGTCATACAGGCGGCACCGTCCGAGTACTTCGCCTTTTTGATTGGCTAATGTTACTTGAAAGGATTTCGCCCCAAAAACAAATATACTATCCCAATTATGAAGGTAGAAGCCGCCCCAACCACCTATACCATTATTTCCGTCTGAGTCAAATTTTATGTCTGTAATTTTCTTTTCTGAATTTAAGTTATAAACTGAAATATAAGGAATTTCTTTATTTGCCCAAAATAAATAAATAGTATCATTTATATTTTTTGTTTGATAATAATTTGTTTGATACATAGATAACTCATCTAAAGGATAGTGCTTTACTATGTCAGTAGCCACTAACTCTAACTTCTGTTCCTGCGCTACAGAATTATTATCATCTTGGTTAGAAGTAGTGCAACTCGAGATTACTGCAATTAAAAGTAGTAGAATTTTTTTCATGTTTATGGATTTGGAAAGCTACTCCTTCTATTATTAAGAGAAGGAGTAGCTTGAGGAAAAGAGGGAAGTGTTAATTACCAGTATGAATTGGACCGCCAATAATAATAACAGGGTCTAAGCAGCCGCGTCCAGGATTATCGCAATTGTCGCCATTAAAAACCCAACAATCATCAGGAATGCCTTGACCATTAACTTCCACAGTTGTAGAAAGATAAATAACAGTTGAAGCAAATAAAGCTAATATAGCCAAAAGAAACTTTTTCATAATAACAAAAATTTAGAGGTTTGAAAATAAAATTTATGCCTTAGCTTGCTACAAAATAGTATGCTTACTAAGACAGGGCAAACCTATTTTTTTTTTTTCTAACTTCCAAATTTTTCTGTGCTTTTAACAAAAATTTAACCTCTCTTTTTTTTGCTCTTATTTGCACTTGCTTTTTCAAGAGATGAAAGATTCTTGCTTTTGTGCTATTTTTTCGAAAGGTAAAGGTAGGAAGTTTTTGGGAAAGTCTAATAGCTTTTACTCTATTTTTTCTAAATATTGTATCGCATTTACTATTTCTGGGTCTATGATGTAATGGTGATAAATAATTTGTTTGTTTTTAAAATGAAGTAAAATAGGTTTTCCTAAACCTGTTTCGTATCTAAATATTTGTTTTTGTGGGTCTGATAAAAAATTAACATCAGGGCTTTGAAACTTACTTTGTAGCTCTTTTACGTAATCTGCTGTTCCTACTAAAATAATGGTTAGTTTTGGTGTAGGGTTAGCAAGAGCAGCAAGAGCCTCTAAGTTGTATTTTCCACACTCACAACTTTCTACATCAATTATATAGAAAATTTTATCCAATAAATTTTCTTCATTTATCTGATGTACTTTGTGGAGATAGTCTTTTACCCCTTGTTCATACTTATAGGACGTATGACAAGATACGAATACCATCATTACAAAAAGAAATATTATATTTTTCATAGTTATTTTAACTGAATTATATCAAACTCCAATAAATCTTCTTGATTGTCGGGATTAAATTCGTTGTCTTTGCTGACCAAAAACTTGCCTTCGCCCAGATAACAAATTTGCCCAAAATGGTATTTACGAGGGGGAAAATAGACTTCTTTGGGTTTTTCGTCATCTATTTTTCCATAAAGGATAGACCAAGAAGACTCCATGTATTGATTGAGCTGCCCGTCTGCATTTTTTAGCTCCTGCCCATGGCGTACAATGCGGTAGTACGTATTTGTTTGCTCGTCGTAGAAAGATAATGATGTATAGCATCCGTTAGCATTTCCAAAATTAACTAATTCTTGGTAATCTCTATTTACAGAAATTTTATCAAATTTTATAGGCAAATAGTTACTTTTCCAGTTACAGGCTTCAATTAGTTTATTTTCTTCTAATGAGTATTTATAAATTGAGTTGTCATTGCCAAAAGAAACTAAAAAATATTTTTTATTTAATCTAATTAAATTAGGGTCTTCCGAATAAGGAAAATAATTTATTGAATCTGATTGTATTTTTTTTGAATAAATACCATAAGTATTTGATATTTTTTTGTCTTTTATATCGTATGTTGCAAAATATCCATACTCATAATAACTTGGATATTTGCTATCTAATGCAGGAAAAATAGGTAGATATAGTTTTTGTTTGTTGCTATCCCAAAAAAAATAGCTTGCGCCACTGTTAGTATACCCAAAAGCGACAGATTTTTTCTCTTGCATCGCCTCTTTGATATTAAAAATTGCTACTTTTTGTGTATCTAAGGCACTTGCCAACTTTACTAAATCCTTGCCATCATCGAGCAAAAAAATAGAGTCTAAGCTATAAATATGATGCCTTGTTATATTAAATTTTTCTTTTCCTTCTTTAATAGAAGGTACAAAATAAACTATTTTTTTTAAATCTAAGTCATAAATAAATAGTCCAGACTCATTTACTAAGTCCAAGCCTGCCAAAAGTTTTTTTCCATCGGCTTCAAAAAAATGATAGTTATATAAACTTGTAAAAAGGGTATCACAAGGAAGCTCCAAACTTTCCAAAATCACAAGTTCGGCGGAAGTTGGTAAAATGCCTGTTTCTGCATTTTCTGTTGTTGTGCTTTGGCAAGAAAAAAGCATCAATAAAAAAATGATAAGACTTATATTTTTCATACTAAGTAACGATTGATGTTTAGTTTATTGAAGCCTCTGCCAAAAAAGCAGAGGCTTTTAGTTGAAAATTATCGTTTCATGCACTCATTTCCGCTGCCTTTGCAGGGCTTAAGTCCATTTGAGTTGGGTTTACCAAAATGTCCATTAAAGCAATTATTACAAGGATTTCCACCCAAATCGATTTGAATGAGTCCGTCATCAGGATTAGAATAGGCAAGCGAGGCAAAGCCCACACAGAAACTGACCGATAGTGCTAAAAGAAATTTTTTCATAAAAACAAAATTTAGAGGTTTGAAAATAAAATTTATGCCTTAGCTTGCTACAAAATAGTATGCTTACTAAGACAGGGCAAACCTATTTTTTTTTTCTAACTTCCAAATTTTTCTGTGCTTTTAACAAAAATTTAACCTCTCTTTTTTTTGCTCTTATTTGCACTTGCTTTTTCAAGAGATGAAATTTTCTTGTTTTTGTGCTATTTTTTCTATTAGCAAAGGTAGGAAGTTTTTGGGAAAGTCTAATAGCTTTTACTCTATTTTTCTTTGAAGTTTAAACAAACGAAAAGAAAGGTTGTCTTCGTCTAAGTCAGGGTTGCGATAATGACCTTCCGAAAGCCAGAGTCCTTCTTGGGTGATAAAGTAAAAATAAGGTACAAATCTATTAGTGGGCTTAATTTCACTCTCGCCTATGATATTCAGATTTTCATCTAAGATGACGAACGAAATAGGTTTATCCACATATTTACGCATTGCGCCTTCTTGGTTTCGTGCTTCAATGGCTGAGGCAACGGCACGATAATAGACCTTTCTATATGGGTCTGTTATGATAAACTTGTAACTCGGACTTTCAAAAAATATATCAGAGGGACGACTTTCATATCTTTGTTCGGAGGAGAGGTTTGGAATCTGCTCTAAATCTCTACTCTTAGCAAGTTTTTTAATAGATTTTGATTCTTTTTCTAAACCTTTTAGATAAATATTTTCGTCCATTGCATAGCTAATTAAAATACTTTTTGTATCAAAACTATAATTAAAACAAATATCTTCCATTTCTACCCAAGCTGCTTTCGTATATGGAGAATCGTCCCCTTTAAAGCGCAGGTCGTATTCGCCCGTTTTGGTGTGTAAGGCGAGGAAATAGTGCGTTTTGGCAATATAGCCCGCTTGATGAGAAAATAGCCCCGAACTATTATCGATAATCCCTGTGTATAAGGTATCGTTTTGAAGCAGAGAAGGCGCACTTGCAGCAGGGGCGTAGGCAACAGGATATTTCATAATTGTTTTTATATCTGCGCCTAACGAGGGTTCTTTTTCGTAAAGTTTGTATCGTTTCAAAACTTTTCCACTCCGATTGACTAAGGCTATTTGATAGGCTTTGTAGCAATAAATATAAATAGAATCTAAACTATGTGCATAAAAGCCTGTGAGCGAGTAAATAGCACTTTCGCCTTCTTTTTCTAAGGGAATAGAGGCAATTTTGGCTCCTGCCTTCTCTAAATCATAAATGTCTATACAAGGTTTGAGTGGATTGCCAATAAGAAAATAATTTTTGCCCGCTTCTTCTAAGGTCTGAAAATACGCACTCAAATAAGGCGTTATCGAGTCCAGCTCAAAGGTTTTCCTTTGCTCTGTTGCAAGAAGTTGATGGGTGTAAATGGCAGGTAATACCTCCTGCTTTGTAGCTTGCTCTTCTGTACAAGAGAAAAAGAAACAAACTAATATTATCAGTAAAAATGACTTTTTTTTATTTTCCATTTTTTTATTTAAATACCTTCAAAAGTTTTATAACTTTTGAAGGTAAAATAGTGATTAATTTCCTGTATGAATGGGACCTCCTATAATAATCACAGGAGATAAACAGCCTTGCCCCATTGATGGACAACAATCTCCTGACGGGCAATCGAAGTCTGTTTTATAGTAATTACCCATCGATGCTGTGGTTTCTTTTGTTGTAGAAACACACAAGGCAACAACTGCCAATAACGTTACAATAGCCAAAAGAAATTTTTTCATAAAAAAGTAATTTTGAAGATTGAAAATGAAATTTACGCCTTAGCTTGCTACAAAATAGTATGCTTACTAAGACGCTGCAAACCTATTTTTTTTTTCTAACTTCCAAATTTTTCTGTGCTTTTAACAAAAATTTAACATCTCTTTTTTTTGCTCTTATTTGCACTTGCTTTTTCAAGAGATGAAATTTTCTTGTTTTTATGCTATTTTTTCTATTAGCAAAGGTAGTAAGTTTTTCAAAAAATCAAAATAAACTCTACTTTTCTATCTGTATCTAAAATTTTATCGGAAGCCTGTGCGCTCCCTAAGGCTTGTATTTGTATGCGCGTTGCATCTATTCCCTTTGTTATCAGATAGTTAGCTACACTTCGCGCTCTTTCGGCAGAAAGTTTTTCGTTTGCTGCGGCACTTCCACGTTTGTCTGCATATCCTTGTAGCGAAATTTTTATCTCTGGTCTGTTTTTGAGTTCTTTGAAAAGCCAATCTAACTCTGCTTCGGCTTCATCGGGTAGCTGGCTACTGTTTGTTTCAAAGTAGATAGTTTTGAAAGTATATTTTTTATTAGGCTCTATTTTTTGCAGTCTTATATTCAGGGTGTCTAATTTTTCATTTTCGGCGATATAAATGGTGCTATGTGGGAGGTAACCTTCTGCGGTAACAAGTGTATGGTATTTTTGGTTTAAATATAGCTTGATAGTAGAAATTTCTGTTTGCTTATTTTTTGCCTCAAAGTTTATTTTCCCATTGGTTTGTTGTAAAATTTGATGCGCTAATGCTTTATTTTCTGTACTATCCTCCACTTTTAAGGTAAGCAAGGCTGCATTTTTAACTTGTATAAATCTTTCAAAAAAACAATAAATGGTATCGCGTGTATAGGAAACATTGGTAAAGTCCTTGATACGAGATTTGTATATTTTGGGCTTGCTCCAAGTCTTGCTTTCTACCTCATAGGTTGAATAATAAAAAAGTGCATTAGGTTCTTTTAGCAGCGAAGGGGCAAACCAGCAAATCGTTTTCCCGTCTGCAGCCAACGTAAAGGTGTGAAAGGGGTAAGCCATTAGGGTTTCTTTGATAAGTGGAAAATCTATTGGTTTAGAATATTTACCATTTTCAAAAGTTCCTATTTTAATTTTAACATTAGTTTTATTGACAGTTGTTGCCAAAATATACAAAGGTGAATTGGCTACTTCTAAGTAAAGCCATTCGTCGTGATAACTATTCAGCGGTTCAGGCAGCCGTTCAGACTTGCCCCAGATAGCTTTGTTTGTCATTCCTTCTTCTCGTTTCGAAACATAGACATCATGGTTGCTTGCCTTCCCGTCGGGTGTAAGTCTTATTTGATAAATTTTATGCTTATCATAAGTATAAAATATCGGGCTATAATGATAACGCCCTGTTGCATATACTTGAGTTTTTATAATAGTATTTGAAATAAGTTCTACCTCTTCTATGCCACCATCGGCTTTTATACTACCTTTATAGAGGTCAAAAACCGCAACTGTGCTATTATTACCTGCAAAAAATAGTAGAAAAAGAACCTCGCCGTCAGCTTGTATAGAAGGCGGAGAGAAACAAATTACATCGTTGGTGTTGTGTGTTTTATGGGTTTCGGTAATGAAAGTGCTATCTCTAAAAAACAACTTCTGGGAAACTACCAAAGGTAGTTCGTCTTCCTGTGCAAAAGCAAGCATAGGAAATAACAAAATAAAAATATAAAATAACTTTTTCATTTTTGCAAATAAGTAATTACTTGATGATGTGTGTCTGCCTCTTGGGGAGAAAAGTGTTTAACTTGCGTTACCTTTCTGTTTTCTATCCAAAGCGCAACTGGATAAATGGTAAGTAATTGCTTTTTACTAACCAAATTGCCGTCATCTATGATAACGTTTTGGCTATAAAATAGCTCTGCCAAATGGATTTTTAGCCCTTTTTTGGAGGTAAAGGCAGTAAAAATGGCTTTCAGTTCCTTTTTATGTTTGTACTGCGAAAAGACATTTTCAGCGTCAGAAATACAACCACCGCAACCAGCGTTCGGGATAATCAAATAAATACCATTTTCAAGCCTTTTTGGGTCTATTTCGGCAAGCAAGGCATCTGCCTTAGCAATCTGTTCATCTGCTTTCTGACAAGAAAGCAAAAATAGGAACACAGGCAATAATAAGATATATTTTGTTAGCTTCATTTTTCTATATCTTCTATTTGAAAAATATCAAAAGTTAGGACATCTTCATTTTCGGGGTCGCGGCGGGCAATGTGCAAGCCTTCGGGGGTGAAGAAATGGACGTGAGGTAGGTGCTTGCGAAGTGGAAGCTTCAATTCTGCTACTTTTTCCTTATTGCCGTTTAGTGCTATGAGGGAAACAGGCGGAAGGGTGCTTCTTATAGGGTCTTGTGAAGCTAAATCTTCGCTGCTGACCCCCAAAAAGGTAGTTCGATAAATGTAACCTTTATACTTATCTTTCATTACAGAATAAAAAGAAGAACTTTTTAAAAATGTTTCTATATAATTTACATCTGCCTCTGCTTCTGCTCGGTTATTGTAAGGTGGCGGTACTGTATCAAAAAAAACGCTATGAGCAGCAAAAGCCTCTTGCTTCGTTTGAAGGTCGGTTTGATATAAATTTTTGTCGTTTGGAAAACTCACTAACCAATTTTTGTTCTCTTTGTCGTAATGGGCATACACATAGTCAAAGTTCATGCCGCCCCAATCTCCTTTGTCGTATTCTTTAGAAACTAAAAAATAGTCATTTTCTTTTACTTGTTTTTTTGTAAAAGAAACTTCAATAAAAGGCGAGTAATTTTTATCAAAGCGTGTGCCTACTAAAAAAAGTTTATCATCTTGCCACGCCATTTGGCTAATCGTAGAAGCAAGCACCCAATGTTTTACCTCTCCTGCCACTTTCACACTTTCCTTTACTTTGCCGCGTGCGTCGGTAAGAAAACACTTTCCGCCTGCATATAAGAAAATAGAATCGTCGTTATGATATAAAAAACTTTCAATTTTGCCTACTCCCTGCTCTCCTTCCAAAGCGTATCGAATGGGCGTAAGCTCTATTTCTTTTTGATAATCAAAAATACGAATCGTGTTGTCATTTCTATTAAAAAAATAGATTAAAAATTGCTTTCCTTTTTCTACTGCTTGCAAAGATGGCGTTTGTGCTTGTGTCAAGCTGTCGAGGGGAAAGGATTTCGTCCTTACTAAACGAAGAAGTTGCGTTTGTGTTTCTGCAACATCACTTTGTATTATCTGCTCTTTATTTTGTGAACAAGATAGCACAAAAATAAACAGTAAACTTATTATTAATAATTTTTTTTTCATTTTTTTAGTTTTTAAATAAAGTATTTTGTTTTAGTTTAGTTTATGTATTTAAACTTTGACAAAATACTTTATTTAATATCAAATATTAAAATTTAGTATAGCAAACTACATAGGTGAAGGTAATGGTACAACCCCCCCTCCTCCACCTCCTTGCGAGCAGTTAGAAGGTAACCCTGTTCCTGATACACACTTATAACCATCACCAGCAGTACTATTAAGGAGGCAACGAGCCGTACTACCCGACGCACACCCTGCCTCCGCCTCTTGTTGCGAAGCCATAAAACCAAATACCGAGCATGCTGTGAGCAAGGCTACTAAAAGAATCTTTTTCATAATAACAAAAACTTAGAGGTTTAGAAAATGAAATTTATGCCTTAGCTTACTACAAAAATAGTATGCTTACTAAGACAGGGCAAACCTATTTTTTTTTTTCTAACTTCCAAATTTTTCTGTGCTTTTAACAAAAATTTAACTTCTCTTTTTTTTGCTCTTATTTGCACTTGCTTTTTCAAGAGATGAAAGATTCTTGCTTTTGTGCTATTTTTGCAAAGATAAAAAAACATGTTCAGATATTGCTTTTTACGCAGATAACACAAAATAAGGACAAGGCACTGCCCTGTCCGAAGTGGTCTTTTGAAGGTTAGAAAAAAGCAGGTGGGCTACTCCGCCAAAGAAGGCGCATTGGCACTTCGCTCTAAAAGCGTAACCTTGCCTGTGTGTGCGTCCATTTCTATCAAATCGCCACTATAAAGTTGAAAACTTGGTTCTATTTTAGAAATAGCAGGAATTTTAAGCTCCCGCAAAAGGATTGCTGTTTGCGAAAAGTAATTTCCAATATAAAGCACAATGCCATCTATTTGTGCCAAACAAGGTATCCAACTGGGGTCTAAGGCATCGGCTACTAAGATGGTGCGCTCGCCTGTGCTTTTGAAATCGAGAAATTCGCTCTCTACCTTATTGACGCGCCAAACGCGCCCCCGTACCTTTCCTTCTTGTATGCTAAGACCGACGGCGGAGTGCAAATTCCTGACTTGGGAGTCGTTTTTCTGCAACTGCGGAAATTGTGTAATTTGGTGTTCTTTGCTGTGCAGAAAGGGCTGCGGAAGCCAACTTCCTTGTTGGGGGTAGCAAATCTGACAAATTTCCTCTTTATTGAGGTGGTCTTGAAAGAGTGCCTTTAAGTCTTCGATGTGGTAGCTTGCAAAGTCAAAATCTTGTCCAAAACGTATTTGCGCCTGCTGCTGCAATTCCTTTTTGAGGGAAAAGAAAAAGGTCATGATGGCATTGCGCAACTGTTCGCGCAGATTGAGCAAGGGCAGGAAGGGCAATAGCCAAAGGCGGTCTATCCAACTAAGTTTGGATTTGAGGCTCTGTTTTTGCTGGGCAGGGGTGGCAATTTCTTTCCAACGTTCCCAATATTGAGGGGGCTTTTCGCTAAATCGCAAACTTCCAAAGTCGGATTCGTAAAAGCCACGATGTCCGTATTTTTCTAAAAAATCGGAAAGCTGCATTTTTCCTTTTCGCCACAAAAAGAAATCCTGATAAAAGTCTAAATCTTTGTGCAAATCCAAACTTTTCAAAGCAGGTGGCGTGCCGAAGATGCGCCTTGCCAATGCCAATGCCGCCGAAATGGTGTGAATGTGCCAAAGCCAATAAGTATAGAGCATTTTCAAATCCTTGAAGAAGCCATCGAGAGCAGCGGCAGGCTTTTTTTGCCAGATAAGCAGGCGTTTTTCCTGTTGGATTGATAAGGATTGTTGCACTTTTTTGAGCCATCTTTTTGTTTCGGGAACGACAAAAAGTTGCTTCTGCAAGCCGCGCCAAACGGCAGGGAATTTATACAGAAAACGAAACGGACGAAAGCCTACGCGATACAAGTCGGGCGCATCGAAGACCTGCGCAATCCAACGGGTAGGCAGCCCCCAATGCACCATGACATCTAAAAGGGCAGAATAATTGATGCAAGGCAGCCCTTCGGCTACCTCGAAGAAATTGCGCCTTTCGAGCGTACTATCTATTTTGCGATAGTAATTAAAAACATTTTTGCCACAGGCTTGCATCAGCGAAACCATCATGCGGGTAGGGGCAGCCGAAAATAGCTCCTGATGCTCACCCACAATCAAGACTTCCTCCGACTGTAAAGGCGTAGAAATAGGCTCGGCAGTGAGAAAATAGACCTTTCGCCCTGCAAAGAGGAAACGAATTTTTAGCCCATGCAAATGGGCAGGGGTATGTTTTAAAAGGCGTTTGGCATAATTAGAAAGGCGTACAAAATTGTGTGTCAGCGTCTTATTTGCACCCTTAAAAGGTTTCCAATAGGGGAAAAAAGAAGGCAGCAGGGTAGAAATCCATACGTCGGATTTGGCAAATTTGGGTAGCAAAACCAGCCTCGCCGCTTCGGGTAGGGGCGGATAAGGGTTTGTACGCGCCTCTGATAGGTCTTGGGTCTGAAAATCTTGGCAGTCTAATTTCCAAATGCCATTGCGAAAGGCTAAAAGTGTGCCTTGATAGTCGGCGGCGATACGCTCCTGCACGATTACGTTTTGGTCGATGACGGTAGGATACCGCTCGAAGACCTTGTGCATTTCAATTTCTATCGTCGCCGAATTTGCATACAAAGACTCATAAAAGGGCTTCTCTACCTCCTCTTTGGCGGCACGCGCATAGGAGTAATTTGAGCGCACGACATAGGGCGCACGCAAGACCCTTTTTAGGTGTGCTATCTCTTGGGGGTCTAAACTTTCCTGATAGCTAACTTCCAAAAAGGTAGGCGTGGGAATGCCTAATTGGTCGAATAAATATAACTGTTCTAATTTTGCCATTAGGATTTTTGTTTTTTTACCGCAAGAAATACATGTTCCTACCACAAACGCACCAGCGGCGCAAGGGCAAAATAGGTTTTAGCTCTCGATATGCAGGGCGACCATCTCCACTAATTTGGCTATCGTCTTTTGGATACCTGCATAGACCTGCGCAATAGAGCCTTCCATCATATAACAAGGCGTGGTTACGATATTGTGAGCATCATCGGCTACTACCTCGTCTATGGCACACATCACAGCATTGACCCCAATGCTTCGCATGCCCTCGCTGATGGCGGCAATGTCGTAAGGGGAAGGGGCAGCGGTTGTGCCGACAGAGAGTTTGGCTGCCAAACCTGTCCCTTCTAAGGCTTTGGCAAGGGTAGTGGGCGACATACAAAGGGCAGCGATAGGCTTGTGTTTGGCTACCAACTCTTGTATCAATCGCTTTACGTCGGCATCTATTTCGCCTGCCGCACCTTCGAAAGCCCAAGCGGTGAAGTTTTTAGCCACACCAAAACCGCCCGGCATCACCAAGCCGTCCATATCTTTTGCCGAAACCTGCGAAAGTGGGGTAATGTTGCCCCTTGCGATACGCGCCGCCTCTACTAAGACATTGCGCTTTTCTGCCATCTCCTCGCCTGTTAGGTGGTTGATGACATGGTGCTGCGGCTTGTCGGGTGCGATACAAAAATAAGACACGCCCATCATATCCAAAGCCAATAAAGTCAAGACTGATTCGTGAATCTCCGCGCCGTCATATACACCAGAGCCAGAGAGAAGAACGCCAATTTTCATAGGATTAGAGAGGAATTAGAAAAGGTTAGAAAGAGGTTTTAAAGAGAGTCGGGGGTATGAACTCTCCAAAGATACACTTTTTACGGCACTTTTGCAAAAAGCCTAACCGCCACTTTCTTTTTCTAAGGCTTTCAAAAGGCGTGCTACAAATTCGGCTTGTTCGTTTTGTGGAAACTCATCATTGAACTTTTCTAAGGCTTGCTTGTAGTTTTGTTTGTCGCCTCTTTGCGCCATCATCAAAATTTCTATCAAACGCACCTTACTAAGCATGGGGTGATTGGGATATTGGGCGCGAAAAGCCGCAATTTGTTCGAGCGTTTGAGCTTGTTCTTCTTTCTGAAAACTATCATAAAGGCTTTGATAGCGGCTTTCCATCAGGCTGTCGGTCTGTGTCATCTGCGCCTGATAGTTTGGATTTTGAATCAACTTGGCATAGATAGTAGTGCCAAACTCCTTTTCTACGCGCTCTTTGTAGGGGTCGCTTTCGCAAAAAGGCTCTTTCTGACAAATCATATACATCAAATAGAGGGCTTCGGGCAGGTGCTGTGTTTGGGGAAAATCTTTGGTTAGGCGGCTAAGGGTTTGCAGGGCGTTGCGCTCTTCCTGCATTTGGTAGTGATAGATTTTACCTAATTGATACAATGCCATCTCCAAACTATCCTTGCGAGCTGCCTGCTCTGCCTGTGTTTTGGGAACGGCAGCCAAGCGGTCTTCTATCGAGGGCAATTTGGCATAACGGGCGGCTTTGAGTTCGTCTTCGCTCATTTCCGTTTCGGGTTTTTCCGCTACCGCGTCAGGATTATCGGGGTTGGAAAAAGACACTTCTTTTTTCCTACTTCTGCGCCAGTTGTCTTCCAAAGGGCGATTGTTCCACGTGCGAGCAAAATAATCTTTGCCCTGTGCCATCGCGACGGGATTATAGAAATACCAGTTGCTTGCATTTTGTCCGCCCCCTTGCAGCGGATTAACTCCCTGATTTTGAGCTGCTTGCTCGTTGCGCTGCCGCTCCAATAGTTCTTGTGCAATTTGCTTATCTATGGTGCGTTTTTCTTTTTCTATTTCGGTTTCGAAGTAGCTTTTTTGTGCGCTTGGGTCTAAATTGGCAAGACGCAGGTACAAATCCTGCCGCTCTATGATTTGATAAGTGGTATAAAATTCTTGTAAGATGGCTGCCTGATTGACAATTTTTTGATAATCGAGCATATCGGGGCGCAGCGTCTGGGCGGCACTATCGTAATAATTGGCGGCTTGTTGGAAGTTTTTTTGTTGGTAGTAAATTTCACCTAATTTCAGATAGGTGTAGGCTTTTTGTTGGGGGTCTGTGCCTATAAAAGTGGCTTTTTCCAAAGCATTGATGGCTTTTGGATAGCGGTCTTTGTTATTTTTCTGTCGCAGATAAAAGTTTGCTAATTGATAATAAATTTTGTCTTGGTATTCTTCATTTTTCTTATCTGCTAAAAGTTTTTGGAAGTATTTTTCCATTTTTTCTATATCGGCAGGACTATCAGAGGTAAAAACTTCGGCGGCTTGCAGTTGCGCATTGAAATCCATTTCATAGCTTACGTGTGCAGCAAAGGCGGCAGTGTAGTTTTGATAGGCTAAATCGGTTTGGTTTTCTTTCTGATAAATCTGACCCAAGATATAATGATAGCGTCCCTTTTCTTTTTTGCGTTGGATATAAGGCAGCACCAATTCGAGGTATTGCGCCGTCTTGATAAAATTATTTTTGAGGCGATAGTGTTGTGCCGCATGTTTGTAGAAAAGGGCAATGTTTTTTTCTGAAATGCCTTCACTTTTTGCAACGATGTCCATCACGTATTCGGCTTCGTCAAATTGCGCCGTTTCCGAAAAATTGCGCATCAGCCAAATGAGGGCTGCCAAACGCGCTTCCTCCGTTTTGGGGTTTGTATTGATGTATTTAAACGTGTTGGCGGCTTGTAAAAAATCGCCTTGATAAAAACGCGCCTTCCCAATTTCCAAATACGACCAATCTACATATTCGCTGCTGGGGTGATTTTGAACAGGCAGAGAAGCCTTTTCTATCACATACTCGAAATTAGCCTTCTGCGAAGCCGCCACAAGGCTATCCTGTATCCGCAAGAGAGGATATAAAATATTGTTAAAATCTTCTTTTCGCTCTAATTCCAAATTGTTTTCGGCTTCTAACATCTTTTCTTTGGCTAAAAAATAGGCATTGAAGCGTGCCGTTGTGTTGTGGTAGAAAGCGCAGCCACTAAGAAAACAAGGAATGAGCAGCAGCCAAAAAGTCCATAAAAGGCTCACTTGAAGCGATTTGTGCAATGTTTTGTCAGAACGCATACAAACAAAGAGGGATATGATAAAAAATAAAGACGAGTGGAGAAAGAGGGTGAAAAGGCACACCAAATCCCGTAGAGTGGAGTTTAGAAAAGCTAATAAGAGCTAAGATAATCACAAGACAAAGACAAAGATACGCATTTTCATCATACCTGCACCCAATCTCTGCCGCCGTAAGTGGCTTGGCTGCAACTACAAAAGTCTAAAATAGACTCCAGCCCAAACTCTATTAGTGCTAAATTCCAAAAATCATTGTTTAACGTAGGGACAAGGCATATCTTTGCCCCTTCCATTTTTGGGACTATCTTTATTGTTTTTATACCAAAAATAGATGTTTTTATTGTTAGTTTATATTTTATAATGTTTAGTATTGATTGTAAATGTTTTTAAAAACTTATTTTAATTGAGGAAAATGTCGTTCTAAATTGAGCAACACCACGGGATAAAACGCTTTATTTTTTCCGCTCGGTTGATATTCTCTATAAATATCTTCAGCTAAACGAATAGCAGCAGGCGTTTCGCGCCATAGTCTTGCTGGGCTTCTTCTTTCTAATCTTCTTTGTACTGCCGACCAAGCACTTCGTCTAAGGTCTGTTAAGGTTTTACAGTTTAGATTTAGTAACCCGTTCCTCGGTGGTAAATTTTCTGACTTTTCTAACTCTTGCGTAACGTTATCATCATTAGAACAAGTTATTTCGAAAGATGCTCTCGCGTAATTAAACTTTAGACGGGCAAATTCGAGACTTTTGGGATTAGGAAGATAAACAAAATTTTTTTGCTTGCCATCTGCATCTAACTGACGACTTCTGTAAACATCACAATGCTCGTTTTGGTCGCGGCAGACGGCTAACATATTGTTGAAGTCTAAATCCAAATGGGGGTCGGTAGACTGAGATTTAAAATGCTCTATCCCCATAGTATTTTCATTAATTGGCTTCATACAATAAGCACAAATGTAGCCTTGATTTTCGAGCAAGGCTGATTTTACTTCGTCTTTATCAGAACCTCTTAAATCATCGTAGCTTGCACCTTCTACATTCTGTAGTGCTAATAATGGTGCTGGAGTATGTCCTTTCTTGATTTTTATCATAATCCCTGCTCAATTTTTAAAATGGATAATGTTGTGTCAATAAATACCATATCGGTATCTTCATGACCCAAAATAGCTGCCAATTCAAGGTATAATTTTTCTGCTTTTTCAATGCTTTCAGGTGTTTCCTCATCAAGCAAAGAAATTATAGTATCAACCTTTTCTTGAATATATTTATCACGTTTAGGTACATCAAAAAATACTTTATTTGCTTTATTTATTTCTTGTCCATAAAAATATTCAAGCCTTTCAGCTCTTTTGTCTTCAATTTTAAAAGCATTGCAAATGTCAGAAGAAATACCTGTTAAGACCTTGGAACTATGTGTTGTAACCACAAACTGCATATTTTTAAATTTGTCCGCCAAAACCTTTAAAATGTTTTGTTGCCATTTTAAATGTAAATACGTGTCAATTTCGTCAATTAACACAATACCATTCATTTCAAAAATACTTTCTTTTGCCTTTTGCGGCTGTTCTTTTTTGTAAAACTCGTTGACTTGATGCGCTCGCGAAACCAACTCCCCGAACCAATAAAATAAATTTTGGTAGCCTTGGCTTAACAAATCCAGTTCTATGGTTTGTGGCTTATCCAAGTTAGCAGATTTAATGTTTACCAAAATTATTCTACCGTCTTTTGCTTCTTCATCATAGAGAATTTTAGAAAATTCTACGATTGTTTCGCTTTCATTTTCGGAAGTAACCAATGAAATTAATTTAAATACGTCTTTGATTTTAGAAAGATAAGCTGTCGCCTCGGATAGGTTACCATCTTTTAAGGCAGTAAGATGTTGCTTGTAATTAGTATCTGTCCAATTTTTAAACCGCTCCAATTTTTTATGTGCGCGGTCGGTAATCATAGTAAATAAATCAATATACTCAGGGCGATTAGATTCGTGAAGTTTTGCAGGGCTTTCATAGCCACCGCCTTGTGGGAAGCCAAGAAAAAGTATATCTGTTTCAGATTCGTTGTGCATTGTGGCGAAATACTCCGTTTCAGGCTCTAAAACATCTTCTGCTAAAACACCTAATCTATCATTAAAATATAACTTGATTTCGTTGTTATGTTCGTCATTTCTTTCATAAAGTAAGTTAATCAAACCGTTTTGAGCGTAAACGGGGCGTTTGTTGTCATAACCTATTATCTGAAGCCAATCTTTTAGCTCTTTACCAAGTAAGTTTTGTCCGCTTTCTTGAAAGGCATTAACGCCCGTTAAGGCTAAAGCTAAAGCACGTAAAACCGTAGATTTACCTGAGCCATTTTCACCTATCAAAATCGTTACCTTTTGAGAAAGTGAGAGTGATAATTCCTCAAAATGACCAATATTTTGAAGATATAATTCTCGAAGCTTTATGGGCTTATAGGTTTTTCTTGGAAGAGTAGCTATTCGGAAAGTCAAAACGTCCTTTTGCTTTATTTCATCTTGAATTCTTATAGATTCTTCAAAATTTTCTCGATGAATTGGTGTAATTTCTTTATCTAAGTCACTGAATAATAGAAACTGATTTATTTTTTTCCAATCATTCTCAATAAAATCTTCTAAGCCACTTTTCCAACCCTCTTGTGCATAACTTCTACGCCAAGTATTTTCATACTCATTAGTTTGGGTGTTTTTTGTCCGAGAAAAGCGTCCTAACGTATGAGCTAATTTTTCAAAAAAAACTGCTTTTTTATCATTATCCTTAGCATTAAGCCATAAATATAAATGTCCCTTTATTGTTATGTGGATAGAAATATTAGCCGCTTTCGCTATTCTATCCTGCCCTTCCCAAAAAGAAAAATACAAATTTTTATCGTTTCCCCAAAAACGATGTCCATCTGTCAGACGATTTTTAACATTATCTGTACGCAAAGAAAAATATAAATCAGGATACTTTTCGCGTTTTTCTTCTAAAAAATCAAAAACCTCTTGGTGCAGTTTGGCAATATTGGACATAATTATCTGACTTGATAGGTGCTAAATCGTTCAAACATAAAGGCAAAATCAGCGAGTTTGTTTTGAAAAGTACACCACACCGTTGTTAGTGTTCCCACCGACGACCAAATTATGGCTAAAACATTCCCACTTGCGTTACGAAGATAGAAAGTTTTGTGCATACTACCAAATGTTTCTATGTGCTACTCAAAATTTATTGACCTGATAGGTAGTAGTTACGTGTTTTTATTCAAAAAGGTTAAAAAATATTATATTAAGTAATATAAAAAATAAACTTTTTTAAACTGCTTTGAAAGCGTTTTGCTTTTCCTGAATTTTGGCTTTCGATTTATTTTGGGTTATTTTGGGTCTAAAAGGTCTTTTGCAGGTCGCTTGGCTGCTTGAAAGGCGTTTTGTTTCAACCCTAAAACTCTTGCTTATGACTACCCTCCCCTCCCTTCTGACCCGTTTGCTCTTTGGCACAACGCTGCTCGGAAGTCTTTGTTTCCTAAGCCAATGCCAAAATGCTTCGGACAATTCCCAACAAAAAAACGCAGATTCTACCCAAACCGCTATGCAATTTCCAGAGATTCCACCCATAGAAAGCATCGACGTTCATTCTTTTGCCCAACCACAAAAGGCACGCCTGACCCAATTAGCCCTCGATGTTAGCGTTGATTTCGAAACCAAAACCATTGCAGGTGTGGCGGCTTATCAAATCGAGGCGGCGGCAGGCGAAAAAGAAATTATTTTCGATACCAAAGATTTGACCATCGAAGCCGTTACTGATAAAAATGGCAATGCGTTGCAATATGTGATAGGTGAAAAAGACGACATCTTAGGCGCACCCTTGCGCGTAACCTTTCAAGACCCTGCCGCCGAAGTGCATATCCGTTACCGCAGCTCATCTAAGGCAGAGGCGTTACAATGGCTCGAACCCCAACAGACGCAGGGCAAAAAAGAGCCTTTTCTCTTTACACAATCGCAGGCAATTTTGGCGCGTACTTGGATTCCAATTCAGGATAGCCCCGGTATTCGCTTTACCTATACGGCTAAGGTCAGCGTGCCAAAGCAACTCTTGGCAGTGATGAGCGCGACCAATCCCACCGAAAAAAATAGCGAAGGCGTTTATACCTTCGAGATGAAACAGCCCATTCCTGCCTATTTGATGGCTTTAAGTGTAGGCGACATCGTCTTCGAAAAGGTAGGCAATCGCACAGGGGTCTATGCCGAACCTGCTACCCTAAAAGCGGCAGTCTATGAGTTTGCAGAGATGGAACAAATGCTCGAAGCCGCCGAAAAACTCTACGGCACGTATGCTTGGGAGCGGTACGATTTGATAGTCTTGCCCCCCAGTTTCCCCTTTGGCGGCATGGAAAATCCGCGCCTGACCTTCGCTACACCTACAATTTTGGCAGGCGACCGCTCCCTGACCGCCTTAGTAGCCCATGAACTCGCCCATTCGTGGTCAGGCAATTTGGTTACGACACACACTTGGGACGATTTTTGGCTCAATGAAGGCTTTACCGTTTATTTCGAAAACCGCATCATGGAGGCAGTTTATGGCAAAGAATACGCCGATATGTTGGCTCTCATTAGCTATTTAGACCTCAAAGAAACCGTAGAGGAATACGAAAAAGAGGGCAAAAGCGAGGATACCAAGCTCAAATTAGACCTAAAAGGACGCAACCCCGACGACGGCGTAAGTGCCATTGCTTACGATAAGGGCTTCTTTTTTCTCAAACGCTGTGAAGAAGTAGTGGGCAGGGAAGGCTTCGACGAATTTTTGAGCGAATACTTCAAAACTTTTGCCTTCAAGACCATCGATACCAAGACCTTCGTTTTCTACCTCGAAACGCGCCTGCTTGCACAATACCCCGAAGCCAAAGCCGCCATCGAAGCCGAAAAATGGATTTATCAGGCAGGCATACCCGAAAATATCCCCCAAATTAGCTCGAAAAGCTACCAAACTGCCCTCGATGCTGCCCAAGCCTTTGAAAAGGGAAGTGAGCCACAAGCCCTACAAAGCCAATATGAAACTGAAAAGTGGCGTTTCCAACAGTGGGTCTTTTTCCTACGCAACCTCCCCCAAAGCCTTTCAGAGGCGCAAATGAAGTCGCTTGACGCTACTTTTGGTTTTACCAAAATGGGCAATAGCGAAATCTTAGCCGTCTGGCTTGCTATGGTCGCTAAAAATGAGTACAAGCCTGCTTATGTGCAGATGGAAAGTTTTTTGATGCAGGTAGGAAGGCGAAAATTTATCGTACCCATCTATAAAATGTTGATGGAAAAGCAAAGTACGCAGCCTTTGGCAAAGCAAATCTATAAGAAGGCACGCCCCAACTATCACCCTGTTGCGGTCTTGACCCTTGATGAATTAGTAAAATAAAGAAAAACCCTAAGTATCTTCAAGACACTTAGGGTTTTCTTTTTTGATTTTAGGGCGCATTTTTAGTTTTTCTTCTTCTGCTGCTGCATCGGATTGGTGTTGTTCATATTGCGTTTATAGAGTTGGAAGCGGGTCGGAATTTCCTTGCGTGGGAAAAAGTTGTTTTCCATTTCTATATCGGCAGTCTGCTGATGGGGGTCTAAGACAATCTGACGGACAGGCTTTTTTGTAGCAAAGACCTTCACCACTTTTTCGTTATTGTATCGCCACACTTCGGCAGGAATGTGTTGCAATTCCTTTGTACCATCTTCATACTCAAATTGCACCAAAAGCGGCATCACCAAACCGCCATAATTTTCGAAAGTAACCTGATAGAAGTGCTTATTGCGCTCGAAGAAGGCTTTTTCTTCGCTCGAAAGTTTGCCCAAAAAGTTGGGGTCGGCTTTGAGATTGCGCTCGGCGCGATTGCCGACAAATTCGGGGTTTTGGTTGTAAAAGTCGCGCAATTCGGGCTTGCGCTCGATGCGCGTTTGGGGGATAGTGTTAAGATTGCGCTGGTCGGAGATGTCGGTAAAGTCTTGGTAGTTTTTCAGGGCAATGTAGTCGCCGTCGTTGGGTTTGTGTTCAAATTGTTCTACCTGCGTAATGGCAATATCTACACAGTCGTTGGTATAAAACCAGCCATGCCAAAACCAGTCTAAATCTACGGCAGAGGCATCTTCCATTGTGCGGAAGAAATCGGCAGGCATGGGGTGTTTGAAAGCCCATCTCTTGGCGTATTCTTTGAAGGCATAGTCAAAAAGCTCGCGCCCCATGATGGTTTCGCGCAAGATATTGAGGGCAGTGGCAGGTTTTCCGTAGGCATTGTTGCCAAATTGTAAAATAGACTCCGAATTGGTCATGATGGGATTCATACCTGCTTTTTCGCCTTTCATATACTCCACAATTTGAGAAGGCGCACCCCTACGCGAGGGATAGTTGCGTTCCCATTCCTGTTCGGCAAGGTATTGCAGGAAGGTATTGAGTCCTTCGTCCATCCATGTCCATTGTCTTTCGTCTGAATTGACAATCATAGGAAAGAAGTTATGCCCTACTTCGTGAATGATGACCGAAATCATGGCGTATTTGATGCGGTCGGAATACGTGCCGTCGGGTTCGGGTCTGCCGCCGTTGAAGCAAATCATGGGGTATTCCATGCCCCAAACGGGACCATGCACTGAAATCGCGACAGGGTAGGGATACTCGATGGTATATTTGGAATACACTTCTAAGGTATGCGCAACGGCTTCGGTGGAATATTGCCCCCAAAGCGGATTGCCTTCTTTTGGATAGTAGGACATCGCCATGACGGTCTTGTCGCCTACTTTTACGCCCATTGCGTCCCAGACGAATTTGCGCGAACTCGCCCAACCGTAGTCGCGGACATTTTCGGCTTTAAATTTCCATGTTTTGGTGTTTTTGTTGCGCCCTTTTTCGGCTTGTCGGGCTTCGGCTTCACTCACGATAAGCACAGGACGGTTTGCAGTTTGGGCTTCGTCAAGTCTTTTGCGTTGGGTTTGGGAAAGTACCTCGTCAGGGTTTTGTAGTACCCCTGTTGCGCCTACGACATGGTCGGCAGGGGCAGTAATTTCCACTTCATAGTCGCCGAAAGGGAGGGCAAATTCGCCGCGCCCCAAAAATTGCTTGTTCTGCCAACCATTTACGTCATCATAAACTGCCATGCGAGGGAAGAATTGCGCCATTTCGTACAAATAATTGCCGTCTTCGGGGAAAAATTCATAACCACTTCTGCCGCCTACTTTGAGTTGGTCGTTGATGTGATAATCCCATTCTATTTTAAAGCTATAAGAATCGCCTTTGCGCAGGGGTTTTTCCAACTCTATGCGCATCATGGTCTTGTTGATGGTATGATTGAGGGGCTTTCCTTCGGTATCGGTTACGCTTTTGATATTGAAGCCGCCATCATATTGGTAGTCGCCTGTTAGATATTGCAAGTTCCAAAGGTCTATTCTATCGCCAAAATCGCCTGTTTGCGTTTTGTAGGTGTCCGATTCGGGTTTGAAAAGGTTTTGGTCTAATTGTACCCAAAGGTAGGTTAGCACATCGGGCGAATTATTGGTGTAGGTGATGGTTTCTTTGCCATAAAGCCACTGCTTTTCATCATCTAAGACCAAAGACATCTTGTAGTCTGCCTTTTGCTGCCAATATTGATGCCCTGGCGCACCCGAACCTGTGCGATAGACGTTAGGCGTAGGTAGGATAGGTTCTAATTGGGCAAATTTGGATTGTTCGTTGTGGGGCTTTTTATGACGCTCCAAAGAGGTGGTGTTGTTTTGTGCAAAGAGGCTATGTTTTGTCGGCATCAAAAACAAACAAAGCAATAGCCCAAAGCAAGTGTAATATGGGGTCTTTCTCATGTCAAGAAGGTATCAAAAAGCTCAAAGAAGGATTTGGAAAACAATGAAAGGGCAAGATACGCATTTTTCCAACCAAAAACCGCCTGCCTTCACATTTTAAGATGCCCTTTTCCAAACTTTTTGTATCTTTGAGCCTCAAAACAACCGAGATAATACGACTTTTCCATTTATACTCAACCCTTCAACGCAATGAAAACTATCGCTTCTTGGATAGGCTCTTTGGCACTCCTTCTTAGCCTTGCTGCCTGCGGCGAACACAATCAGCCCGCGCCCAACAAAGGCAAAAACCTCGACGATACGCGCATCTATGGGGTAATCGGCGGCGCACCCAACCAATTACAACCCAAAGACGCACAACCTACCACCGACCCTGAAACTACGGAAAAGATAGAAAAAATCAGAGAAAAATTCTATCCCAACTAAGCCTTTTGAAAAGCAAAAACAAGCCATCTTATCGCTGCCTTTTTTGAAAAGGGAGAGGAAAGTCCGAGCAGCACAGAGCAGCGTACCTCCTAACGGGAGGGCAATTTGTACCCAAATTGACAGAAAGTGCCGCAGAAAAGATACCGCCTACTTTGAGTAGGTAAGGGTGAAAAGGTGCGGTAAGAGCGCACCGCCTTTTGTGCAAACAAAAGGGCAGGGAAAACCTTACGCGCTGAAAGACCAAATAAGCCAACGCTTGTCCTTCGGGGCAAAAAAGGTCGCTCGCCTGAGTTGGCGGGTAGGTCGATACAGCCTTTTTGTGAAAAAAGGCGTAGATAAATGATAAGAGCCTTGCAAAAGGTACAGAACTCGGCTTATCGGCTTGTTTTTGCTTTTTTTAATCGTTTAAAGCCTATTTAAACCCTATGCAAACCCTAAGCGCATCTTCAAAACGCTTAGGGCTTTTCAGACGTAGATAAAGATTTTGCGAACAAATTTCGCCCCATTAGGTTCTGATAATAGATGCAGTTTGCAAAGTTTAGCGATTTCTTTTTATTTTCTATTGCCATTCATCTCCTCTTCCTATGGATTCCAAACTCGACAACTCCGAAGAACAAGTCTACCGCCGCAGGGGAAATTCTGTGCGCGAATATTTTACGCTGATGCCTGTTTTTAGCTATCTTTTTCGCGTTTTCGGAAAGCAGAACTCTAAAAATTTCAATATCAAGATGATGCATGGCATCAATCGCATTTCTATCCTGATGTTTCTTTTTGCCTTGCTGGTCTGGACGGCAAAACGCCTTTTTATGTAAGAAGTCAAAGGTAAGGCTTCAAAAAAAAGGACAAAGCCTTGCCTTGTCCCTGCCAAAATTGTAACCACAAAAATTGTAATTTTTTAGCCCTTAAAATCACCGCGCCCTTCTTTTTGGGAAAGGCGCGGCTTTTTGAGTTGGTTTTATTTTAGGGCTTAGTTGATGTTTTTGGCATCAATGGGCGCACGTGCTTGTATGCCTTCCCAAGTGAATACTTTTTTGAGCATTTGTAGGTACTGATAACTTTCGCCTACCTCCTCTTTGATGATTTCCTCTTTCAGATTGGCTTTTATTTCGCCACTGCCTTGTTCTAAAAGTTGGGTCAGAAAATCTTTCTTTTCAGGATAAAGTACCGTTTTGTAGTCTTCTACTTTGGCTTCTTTGGCAGCATAGGCGATGGCTGCATCTAAACCGCCAAACTCATCTACTAAGTTGCGCTTGATGGCTTCTTGCCCTGTCCAGACGCGCCCTTCTGCATAGTTTTTGAGCGAATCGAGTGGCATCTTGCGCCCTTGTGCGGCTTTGGAAGTAAAGTTTTCGTAGCCTTCATTGACAAGCTCTTGGAAAAAGTCTTTTTCGGCTTGGCTAAAATTTTTGGTAGGCATGCCCAAAGCAGAAAGTTCGCCCGTATTGACCCTATCAAAGGTAACGCCTAATTTGTCTTTGAAAAAGTCTTCGGTTTCGAAGAGCAAGCCAAAAATCCCTATCGAGCCTGTGATGGTGTTTTCGTTGGCAAAGATGCGATTGCAACCCATTGCCATGTAGTAGCCGCCCGAAGCCGCCACATCAGACATAGACGCAATAATGGGCTTCTTCTCTTTGGCTAACTGCACTTCGCGCCACATCACATCAGAGGCTAAGGCACTGCCTCCCGGCGAATTGATGCGCAAGACTATCGCTTTTACATTTTCATCTAAACGCGCCTTTCTAATTTGTGCCGCAATGACATCAGAGCCAATTTGGTCGTCGCTGCCTTTGCCCGACACAATTTCGCCCTCGCCGATAATGACTGCGATTTTATTTTCGCTTTCGTTTTCTTCCGCCTCTACGCTGGCAGCATAGCGCGATAGGCTCACAAAGTTCAACTTTTCGGTTTCGTCTTCTATGCCTAATTTTTGGCGCAACTGTGCCTCCACTTGGTCGTAATACCAAACGTTGGTAACCAATTTATGCGTAAGGGCATCTTCTGCGCGTCGCACCGTCATGCTATCAGAAAGCGTTTTGAGGGTATTAAAATCAAGCCCTCTATCGGCTGCAATGCTTTTGAGAAAGTGGTCGTGTAAAGAATTGAGATAGGAGGTAACCTGTGCGCGATTGGGTTCGCTCATCTTATCGAGTATGAAAGGCTCTACGGCAGATTTGAACGTTCCCACTTTAAAAACTTGCGCCCTGATGCCTAATTTTTCGAATGTGCCTGCAAAAAAGGGAACTTCACTGCTCAAACCGTTGAACTCGAAAAAGCCCTGCGGATTGAGGTAAATTTCGTCGGCTAAGGCAGCCACATAGTAGCCTTTTTCCGAAATCGTTTCGCCATACGCCATAATAAATTTGCCACTTTCTTTAAAGGCTTTCAATTCCAATCGCAATTCATTCAAAGACGACCAACCGCCCTGCGTTACTGCGCCCAAGTCGAGATAAATGCCCTTGATGTTGTCGTCCTTAGCGGCGGCACGAATCGTTTTGCGTATTTCCCACAAGCCCATAGGCAGATTGAGCTTATCGGCAGGAATCCCAAAGGCTTCAAGTGGATTGTCGGGCGTGCGCTCACTGATAGGCTGCGTAAGAGAAAGTTTTAATATAGAATTAGATTTGATTTCGGGCTGCGAGCCACCTGACGAAAAGAGGGTGCTAACGAGCAGCAAAAAGAACGATACGACCAAGAATATCGCCACCCCAAAGGCGGCAGCAAAACTGGTTACGATAAAGTTCCATATTCTTTTTCCGATAGAAACGTTCTGTTGCATAAGAATTGAAAAGGAAGAGGTATAAGTGGAAGAAAATAAACGAAGCGATTTTGGGTAGGAAAGTGCGTTTCCCGATATACTAACTTCGAAGCGTAAAGCGATTTGGGGCGAACACTGCGCTCGCCTTTGCAAAGGTTATCGCTTTTCTATATTCTCCTTATCAGTTTCTTAAATGCAGTTTTTATTACAAAAGGGAGCTATCAAAAAAAATGCGGCTCTGCATTTGTAAAAAAGAAAGCCGTTTTAGGGGGAAAATGTTGTCAGGTTAAGTGCTACCAAAAAACGGGTATCCCCGAATTAGACGCGAAATAAAATTTGGATTGAACCCTTTTTTGGGTCTGAAAATCTTTTTTATCTCTAAATTGCTTTCCCACTTTGAAAATAAATCGAAACAAAAAACCTTGCTGTAAGCACAACAAGGTTTTAATTAAGATTTTAGTTATCACAACTTTTTGTATGAATTACAAAGCGGTCTGGACGGGACTCGAACCCGCGACCTCATGCGTGACAGGCATGCATTCTAACCAACTGAACTACCAGACCGTATTTTTGTTTTCACTTCACAAAGCATTTTTTTCTTTTAAAAAAATAGTCTTTGTTTCTTTTGAAGGTAAAACCTTCTTAACTTGTATTTTGTTCCCAAGACTTCAAAAAAGTTTCAAAACTTTTTTCTGTCTTTTTCTAATTTTTCGCTATAAAAGCGGTCTGGACGGGACTCGAACCCGCGACCTCATGCGTGACAGGCATGCATTCTAACCAACTGAACTACCAAACCGTATTTTTTGACTTCATTTAGAAAGACGCTTTAAATCGTTTTCAAACGCGCTTTAAAGTTTTGTAGAAACCGTTGTTTCTGTGTCTTTCAAAATTGTGATGCAAAGGTAGGGGCTTTTTTTTGATTGTGCAAATTTTCTGCCTCTTTTTTTTGAAAAAAATACAAAAAAGACCGAAAGCGGCTTTTCGCCAAATAAAATTTTACCTACATAGAATTTCAAAAGAAATTTGATAGATTTGCAGCCTTATATTTGCGAATACCCAAAAAATAATCTTATCTTAGCGTTCATGAAAACAATACGCAACACAAAACGAACCCTTACTTTTTTGCTTTTTTTGCTTTTAGGGCTGCCTTTTTCCGTAGGGGCGCAAAATATGAGCATAGAAGTAGAAACGCTCAATCCGAGTGAAGGCATCAACGACGGGCAGGCAGTAGCACGCATCAGCGGTGGCACGCCTCCCTATCGCTATCAATGGAGCAATGCCGCTATGCCCTTGCAGGCAGATACCTGCAAAGGACTTACCGAAGGCACAACCTTCAAAGTTGTGGTTACTGATGCCACAGGCAAAAGTGGGGAAGCGCAGGGCGTAGTCGCACCCGAATCTATTGTAGAACACATCAACGCCGTCTTTGCGCCTGCCGTAGATGCGATGGCGATGGTACTTTTTTGGGACCCCTTCGCTGCCCTTAGCCTTTATGACCCTGAAATTAAGGTAGAGGAAGCTCCCTTGAAAGCTCCTTTTTTTATAGATGCTACTATTTCCCAAATCAAAATAGAAAAATGGCTTGTTCAAGATGGTGCAAAAGTAAGCCATGAGCAGCCTATCGCATTGATTTATAGCAACAAAGAAACGCGCGAATTACGCGCCAAAGGCGAGGGGATTCTCAAAATTCACCTGCCCGAAAATACTGTAGTCTATGATGTCAATATGAAGGCTGCCAATGCCTCTGATGTCGTCAGGCTCAATAATGGCGTGTTGGCGAGTATCCAATACAGCAGTCCGCAGCCGCTTCTCAATCCCAACGGTACGCCCCAAACGATGAACATTCCCTTTGTGGTTATTTGGCTTGTCTTAGGGGCTACTTTTTTTACCCTCCGTATGGGTTTTATCAATGTCTTTGGCATCAAACACGCCTTTGATTTGATACGTGGCAAATATGATGACCCAAACAAAGATGCAGGCGAAGTTTCTCATTTTCAGGCTCTTACGGCTGCACTTTCGGGTACGGTAGGTTTGGGCAACATTGCAGGCGTGGCAGTGGCAATTACGGTAGGCGGTCCGGGTGCTACCTTGTGGATGATTGTGGCAGGGCTTCTGGGCATGACTTCCAAATTTGTAGAATGTACCTTGGGGGTGAAATATCGCATTATCAATAGCGAGGGAACGGTCTTTGGAGGACCGATGTACTACCTAAGTCAAGCCCTCAATAAATACAAATTGGGTCATTTGGGCAAAGTCTTAGCCGTCGTGTTTGCCATTCTTTGCGTAGGCGGTTCTTTCGGGGGTGGTAATATGTTTCAAGCCAACCAAGCCTTCCAACAGTTGGCGGGGCAGCTTCCCTTTTTAGAAGGACGTGGCTTTATTTTCGGAATTTTCTTTGCCGCTATGGTTGCCGTCGTGATTATTGGGGGTATCAAAAGCATTGCCAAGGTTACGGATAAGATAGTGCCTTTTATGTGTGGCATTTATTTGGCGGCTGCTTTGGTTATCATTCTTATCAATATCACCGCCGTAGGAGATGCCATTATGCTAATCCTGACCAAAGCCTTTGACGCAGATGCGGCAATGGGGGGGGCGATTGGCGTTCTGGTGCAGGGTTTTCGAAGAGCAGCCTTTTCTAATGAGGCAGGGGTAGGCTCGGCTTCTATTGCACACTCGGCAGCGAAGACCAACGAACCTGTGAGCGAAGGCATTGTCGCGCTTTTAGAACCCTTTATCGATACCGTCGTGGTTTGTACCATGACTGCCTTAGTCATCATCATTACAGGCGAATATGCCAATCAGGACGGACTCACTGGCACGCTCCTTACCTCGAAAGCCTTTGGCGAATCTATCCCTTGGTTTCCTACTATCCTGACCTTTGTCATTGTGCTTTTTGCTTTCTCTACCATGATTTCGTGGTCTTACTACGGCGAAAAAGCGTGGGCGTATCTTTTCGGGCAGAGCAAAATTGCAAGCCTTTTCTACAAGGCTCTTTTCTTGGTTTTTGTCGTGATAGGCTCGTCTATACAATTAGGTGCAGTTATCGATTTTTCAGATATGATGATTCTGGGCATGGCATTTCCCAATATCTTGGGCTTGTTTATCCTTTCGCCCGAAGTTGCACGCGATTTGAAAGACTATTTCCGACGCATCAAATCTGGCGAAATCAAACGCTTCGAATAGTTGTGCATGGTTTGAAATTTCTAAAAAGAAAAAAACCACGATTTGGGTCGTGGTTTTTCTTTTGGCTGCTAAAAATAAAGTGCGTCCTCTATGTAGTCTAATACTTCGGTACGCGCGATGGCAAATATTTTTTCTTCGCCATGCGTTTCAATGGCTGCTTGCCTCTGTTCGGGCAAATACAGTTCGCCACTAAAAGAGGCATAGATGTAGTCTTTTTTGCTAAGTGAAAAATAGCGTGCTGCACGCTTCATGACTTGCTCCATTTTTTGCTTATCCATAAGTTTATTGTGTTTTAGTTTGAAAGCACACCCGCTATTCGTTTGGGCAGCTTTGATAGTGATTGAATGTTTTAAAGTAGCGATTTGCCTTTTTTCACCTTCAAAGGTAGCCTTTTTAGAAAAAGTGAATAAGAAGAAATGGTATTTTTTTCTTTACCTTTTTCCTACCCAAAAGAAAGAAGTATGAAAAGGAGAAGGCGAAAAAGGGTTTTTGGTGAGTGCAAGATTTATTCCTGCCTGCCTATAAAACGAAAAAAGAGCGTTTTTCGTTCGCTTCTTTTGTGCTTATCCTGATTATGCCTGAAGGATTATGCTTGAATGGTTATGCCTGAATGGTTATGCCCGAATGGTTGTGTTGTCTGATAGGGTCATATTCCTCACTGTCTTTCCGATTGCTATGCTTTACAATTTCGATGGCGAAGTCTTTTCAAGTTTCAAATTAAGTCCGCGCCTTATTTCGCTTTTGGTAAATCAATTTAATAACCGCGCCTTTCGCTATGGTGATGGGCTTTTTGAAAGTATCCGTTGGCAAGGTGGCAAGATGCTACTTTGGGAGGGACATTTGCGGCGTTTGCAGCAAGGCGCAGAAAGGCTAAAATTGCGTTGGCATACCCAAATTGATTGGACAAAAGAAGTGAGCAAGACCTTAGCGGCGGCAAATGCGCTACTACCTGACTCTGCACCGCTGCCTCCTGCTTGGCGCGTAAGGCTTAGTATTTTCCGAAAAGGTGGGGGGCTTTATACGCCCATAGAAGCCGATTTTTCTTTTTTTATAGAAGCGATACCGATAGAAAATCCGCAGGCGGCACAGTATTTTTCCTACCTGCCTGCCCTCCAAAGTTATGACTTTTACGAGGCATACCCTTTGCCAACTTATTCAAAAAAAGATGCTTTTTATTGGTCTTCTCTCAAAAGTATTGCCAATGCGCAGCCTTATGTGCAGGCGGCTTTATACAAAAAAGAAAAAGGCGTAGAAGAAGTTTTGTTGCTCAATCGTGCAGGGCGCATTGCCGAAGCCTCTTCTGCTAATATCTTTTGGGTGGAAAAGGGTATTTTACATACGCCGCCGCTTTCAGAGGGCTGCATTGCAGGCGTTCTGCGTGCCTTTTTGATAGGGCAAGCCAAAAAAGAAAATATCGCCTTTTCTGAAAAAAAATGCACCCTACAAACTTTTGAAGCAGCCGAAGAAGTTTTCCTAACCAATGCCGTAAGTGGGATTCGCCTTTTGAAGCCAAAAAAAGAGGGACAAGCATTTTTTTGGCAACGCAAATTGGAACAACTTTGGGCAGTGATGTTAAATTCCAAAAATTAGGTTCAAATGTAGGGACAAGGCATTTACTTGCCCTATGCCCCAAACCCTAAGGGTCTTGAAGACCCTTAGGGTTTAAGCCCAAATTTTATTTCGCTTCTAATTTGACAAAATAAGGTTTTTCGAAGAACTTAGCCTTACTGCAACTTTGGACAGAAAATCTCATATTTTCGCTGCCAGATAGGTCTTAAATCGCCCTTTGAGAAGTTTTTAAACAAGACAAGAACAAGACAAGAATAAGGCAGTAATAAGACTGGGGCAGGGCAGAAGCCAACTTCTATCTTCTATTTTTGTGTAGTTTTGTGAAAAAAACAACCTCTTTCCCATTCTCAAACACACTTAGCACCCTACTATTCCTATGCTCGATGCCCTTGCTCCGCTGCCACTTGGCAAACTGATTCGCTTTTTAGAAAGCGGTAAGCCCTTGAAAATAAGTGCCAAAGCCCGTCAGAATATTCTGAAAAGCCGCCATTTTTTAGACCAAAAAATCAAAAATAGCCCTACGCCCATTTATGGCATCAATACAGGTTTTGGCTCTTTATGCAATACCGAAATTGAAAATGAAAAATTAGCCGATTTGCAGGCAAATTTGGTGCGCTCCCATGCCTGCGGTTTGGGCAATCCCATTCCGAAAGAGATTGTCAAATTGATGCTTTTTCTAAAAATACGCTCCCTTTCTTACGGCTATTCGGGCGTACAGCTCGCTACGGTGCAAAGGTTGGTAGATTTTTACAACCACGACATCTTGCCGCTCGTGTATGAACAAGGCTCTTTGGGGGCTTCGGGCGACTTAGCACCGCTGGCGCATTTAGCCCTGCCACTGTTGGGTGAAGGCAAGGTCTGGTATCAAAATCAAATCGTGGATACCGAAACCGTTTTGGCAGAAAAAGGCTGGCAGCCCCTCGCCTTTGGTGCAAAAGAAGGGCTTGCGCTTATCAATGGCACGCAATTTATGAGTGCTTACATGGTTTGGTTAGTGGCTTATTCCAAACGCCTTTTACAATGGGCAGACCTTATCTCGGCTCTTTCCCTCGATGCCTTTGATTGCCGCTTAGAACCCTTTGATGCCCTTACGCATCATATCCGACCCCACAAAGGGCAGATAGAAACGGCGCAAATCATTCGCCACTATTTGGCGCAAAGCCCCATAGCAGGGCAGGAAAAAAAAGCCGTACAAGACCCCTACTCTTTCCGCTGTATTCCGCAGGTGCATGGGGCAAGCAAAGATGCCCTCGCCGCCATTGGGCGCGTTATCACGACCGAAATCAACGCCGTTACGGATAATCCTAATATTTTTCCCGACCACGACAAAATCCTTTCGGGCGGCAATTTTCATGGGCAGACCTTAGCCATTCACCTCGACTTCTTAGCCATTGCCCTTGCCGAAATCGCCAACATTTCTGAAAGGCGTTTGTATTTGCTCATTTCGGGGCAGCGCGGATTGCCGCCTTTTTTGGTACAAAATTCAGGCTTACATTCTGGTTTTATGATTGCACAGTATAGTGCAGCCTCTGTCGTGAGTCAGAACAAGCAACTTTGTACGCCTGCCTCCATAGATAGCATTGTTTCTTCAAATGGGCAAGAAGACCATGTGAGCATGGGGGCAAATGCCGCTACAAAAGCCTATCAAGTGGTGCGCAATGTAGAAAAGGTCTTGGCGATTGAACTTTTGGCGGCAGCCCAAGCCTTAGATTTGAGAAGACCCCAACAGACTGCCCCTGTTTTGGAAAAATTAGTGGCGGCACTAAGGGCAGAAGTTCCCTTTTTAGAGCAAGACCGTTTTTTGGGTCAGGATATGCAGCAGGCGATTGCTTTTTTGCAAAAACAAAATCCTAAACACTACAAGAGCGAAGCATAAAATAGAAGTGCTTATCATAAATGCTTCTAAGCCACTTGAAGGCAGTAATGTTAAATTCTAAAAATCAGAGTCAAATGTAGGGACAAGGCATTGCCTTGTCCTATGCCCCAAACCCTAAGGGTCTTCAAGACCCTTAGGGTTTAAGTTCAAATTTCATTTCTAATTCGAAAGAACAAGAATTTTCACAGAACTTAACATTGCTGCATTTGAAGAAGGAAAATAAGGTTTGCTTTCTTTCTTATCTTTTCTATCTTTTCTCTATGTCAGGTGGCTATTTTCTAAAAATGTTAGCTTTTATGCCGTAGGTGCTTCGAGGCGCACCCCTACCACTAAAACATCATCTATTTGTGGGTTAAAACCTTTCCACTTATCAAAGGTCTGGGCAATGATTAACGCTTGTTCTGCTACGGGTAGGGCGTGTATTTGGTGCAAAAGGTTTCTTAGGTTGCGTTTCATAAATTTTTTGTCGTTTTTGCCTCCAAATTGGTCTTGATAGCCATCAGAAAAGAGATAAAGCATGAGGGGTTTTTGCACCGAAATTGTATGCTGCTGGTAGGAAAAAGATTCGCTTTCTTTTTTGCGAAAGCCCTGTCCGCCTCCTATGGGGTATAGGTCGCCTTTGATTTCGTGAATTTGCCCCTGCTCTACATAAATAAGGGGGTTTTGCGCACCTGCAAAATGAAGTTGTCCTGCTTGTTTGTCCCAAACGCAGATGGCAATGTCCATGCCGTCGCGGTTGTCGGTTTGGTTTTGCTTTAAAATGGCATTGACTTCCTTGTGTAATTGATTTAAAATGAGGGCTGGCTCGGTTTGGTGTTGGTCTAAAATGATTTTATTGAGCATATCATTTCCTATTAAAGACATAAAAGCACCGGGTACGCCATGTCCTGTGCAGTCGGCAGCAACCAAAATTACCTTGTCTTCTTTTTCGCCAATCCAATAAAAATCACCACTTACGATGTCGCGCGGACGGAAAAAGACAAAACTTTTGGGGAGCAATTCCTGAAAGCGCGATTCAGTGGGTAGCATGGCATCTTGTATGCGTTTGGCGTAGTTGATGCTGCTGATGATGTTTTCGTTTTGCTTTTCAATGACCTGATTTCGCTCGTCTAAGACGGCTTTTTGGGCTTCTATTTCCTCGTTGATGGTGCGCAGTTCGGTGGTTCGCTCCAAAACAATTTCTTCAAGCTCTACTGCACGCGCCTTAATTTTTCTGATGCGCCATAGCCAAATTTGCCAAAGTAGCAGCCCCAAAGCTCCCACAACGCAAAGGGCAAACCACCATGTCTGATAAAATTGCGGCTCTACCACAATCGGCAACGTTACTTTTTCATCATTCCAAAAACCTTCACTATTCGAAGCCATGACCTCGAAGGTATAGCGATTGGGCGGTAGATTGGTATAAACGGCTTGTCTTTGCTCGGACGTAGTTTCTACCCATTCCTTTTCGAAACCGACAAGGCGATAGCGGAAACGCATCTTTTCGGGTGCGCGAAAACTAAGCGCGGTGAAGTCTATTAAAATGCGCTGTCCTTCGGCTTGCAGCGTGATTTGTTCAGGCGAAAGGGTCTGCTCCTTTCCTATGTCTATGCGGCGGATATAAAGGGGTGGCTGATAGATATTGGGTTGCATGGCAAGCGGATTGAAAGCCAAAGCTCCGCCATGGGTCGGAATCCAGACTTCGCCCCAAGAGGTGAGTAGCGATTTGGTCGCGCCCCTGCACTGTTCAGATGCCATGCCGTCTTGCTTGTCGTATTTTTTCCAGAAAACACGTGCTTTTTCGCCCTTCGCTACGGCTTCCAAGTCTTCGCGTGAGGCGCGTAAGATGCCGTTATTGGTAGGAAACCAGAAATTGCCTAAGGAGTCTTCTATCACATCAAAAAGGCTTTCGTGCAACAAGCCTTCAAAATGCGTGTAGGTGAAAAATTTTGTGCCATCATACCGTACCAAACCTGCATTGGTAGCAATCCAAATGATTCCCTGTGTGTCGATGTGAAAATTGAAGACCAGATTGGCAGGCATGCCTTTATCGGTATCGAAGATTTCCAAATTGCCGCTTGTGGCATCATAACGCCCCCAGCCGCCATTATTGGAGGCAATCAGTAGCCGCCCTTGCTTGTCTTCGGTGATTGCCATGACAAAGTCGAGTTGGGCTTTTGCGATTTCGGTTTTGGTTTCGAAAGACCACTCCTGCCCTGCTTTGGGTTTGCAGAGAATTAAGCCCTTGCCGCGTGTGCCGAGCCAAATCTGTCCTTTTTGGTCTTCATAGACAAAGCGAATGAGGTTTGTAGGCAAGCCTGTACTTTCAGTGTAGAGTTTTTCGCTGCCATCGGGATTTTTCACAATCAGACCAATATAAGTCGCGACCCAAAGTCTGCCACTTTTATCGTAGCGGAGGTTGAAGATTTCGTTTCCTTTGATAGGAGTTTTGAGCTTAATTTCAGAGATGCTATTTTTTTCGGGGTCTATCAGATGTAAAAAGCCGTTGCTTGTGCCTACCAAGACCTTTTTTTGGGGTGCTTCCGCTACCGAATAGACGGCTTTGTGTGCAATGCCTTCTCTTTTTGTAAAGTTCCAAAAGGGGCTATCGCGCAGACAGGCAAGTCCATGCCGCGAGGTGGGAATCCATAGGTTTTTTTCGTTGTCGAGATAGATATTGCGCACGTCGTCAAAGTCGTCGCCCAATTCTGTCGTCAGCACTTCAAGGCTGTCGCTAAGTTGATTGTGGCGCAAGATACGCGCTCTGGTTACAATCCAAAGGTTGCCTACTTTATCGTGCAGTAGGTCGTGAATACGCTCATTTTGAAGCTGTGGAAAAAGCCCTTCCCATTGTTGTTGGCTCTGATTCCACTTAAAAACGCCCTTTTGTGTGCCTACCCACATTTGCCCCTGTGTATCTTGGTAGAGGCGAATGGGACGAATGTGGGGCGATTCGGGTTGCTTGCTTTCTACTTTGGTAAGTTCTTGGGCGGCTTTTCGCCACACGCCATTATTTTGTAAGCCTATCCAAAGGCTGCCGTCTTTGGCGTGTAAGAGGTCGTAAATGGTTTGGTGGTCGGGAAAAATATCGGGGCGAAAGCGTTGAAAATTTTGGCTTGGCAGATGGTAAAGAAATAAGCCGCTGCTTCTTGTGCCTATCCAAAGGCTATCGGGGTGAGTTTGGCAGAGGCTCTCGATGTATTGCGCTTCGAGTCCTAAACGCGTAAAAACGCCTTTTTCGTATTTTATCAGACCGCTACCCTGTGTGCCTATCCAAAGGCGTTCTTCTTGCGCGACGAAAAAGGGGTCGTGTGCCAAACGGACGATATTATTGGTCAGAAAGGCAGCCTGATTGCTCTTATTGAAAAGCTCGAAGTACATGCCATCGAAACGAATAAGCCCATCATAACTACAAATCCAGATATAGCCTTCGCGCGTTTGGGTCAGGTGCAGGAGTGTGCCAATGGGGAGTCCTTTTTCGCTCGTCCAATATTCTATGGGAAACTGTGAGAGTTTTTTGGTAGGATTGAAAGCCTCTTGCGTTTTTGCTTCTATGCCCTGTGCCTGCAAAGTGGGAAAAAAATGGAAGCCCTTGTTTGTTAAACAACAAGGAACACCGATTCCGAAAATGAAAAAAAACAGGAGTAGCCACTGCAAAAGACGCTTCATTACGCCAAAAGTTTGTGTTTTGTGTAGTATCTGACAAATTTAGCATTTTTTTTGCTTTTCACAAACGCGCCGCTCTAAATTTTTAGGGAGCTTCTACTATCTTTTTTTTGTACTTTTCTAAGAGAAATAAAAAAACGTTTTTTTTCGCTTTAAGCCTAAAAAAAAAGAAAAAAGGCACAAGATTTGAGATAGTAAAAGAAATTTCTATTTTTTGCGGCTATAAAAAGATGCTCCTTTAATATTTTGTGCTGCTATTTTTGTATTTACTTTCTCTCTATTCCTAATTTTTACCCTCAATTCTGTTAAAAAATGAAAACTCTCCTAACCTCTTTCTTTGCCCTCGCTTTGCTTTTCGTTTTGCAAGGCTCTGTTTCTGCACAACGCTATTATGTGTATGACGGCGACACTTTTTCAGTGATGCTAACGGCAGATAACGGCAATACACGCATTACGAATGTGCAGTTTTCGGCTAACAACCAGTGGCACGATTTCCGCATCACCGACTTTACCAACTTAGAAGACACAGGCGAAGGCGGCTTTTTATATACCGTAGTAGATGGCGTAGGCAAAGAATATACTGTGGATTACTACCGTTCTTACGACTATATTATCGTGCGCGAAGTAGTAGGCAGTGGCGAATGGACGCTTTACCGTCGCGATGAATAAGCCCTAACGATTTTTTCAAACGCTTGTAGGAATTTGCTCCTGCAAGCGTTTTTTTGTGTCTAATTTTTACTGCCCTGCCAATTTTTTTGTGGAAAACTCAAAATTCAGCATCAAGATTTTGAAAACAAACCTGCCTTACTTGGGTGCAATGGCTTTGGTTTGGCTCTTTGGGTGTTCATTTTGGCGCAACATATTTGTCTTTTTTTCGTAAAAAAGCAAGACGCGCTTTGTTTTTCCCTCCTTTTTATTTATTTTGCTCTGCCTTTCTTTTTCACCTTTTTTCCTTGTTGCGAAGATGTTTTTCCTTACTTTATTGGCTTTTAGCCTGCTGGCAACTGCTTTTTTTTGGATAAGTGCCGCCATTAGTTTGGCACTAACGGATAGAAAGTCCTCCTTTTATTGGGGCTACCTTTGGGATAGGTATGAAAATTTTTTAAATAGAAATTTATATAAAGTATTGATAGGCAGCCTTCTTCTAAGTGTAGGGCTTACCGCTGCTTATTTTTCGAGAGATGCTGCGGCGTTTTTTAATTTTACAGAGCCTTATCACCTGCAAAGACCTACTTGTGTAGAACCCATAGCAGGTAGTGTGGCGATAGAAACTTCGGCAATGCCACAGGGCGGTTGGGTCAATTACCACCATTTTATTACAACGGCGTTGAAAGATTCGCCCTACTATTCGCACTTCAAGGGCAGCGAGCAAGCCTATGTAGAGTTTAGCGTTTTAGCTGATGGCACTTGCAGCGAACCTCAAATTATTGGAGGTAGTGGAAATGCGACATTTGACAAGGAGGCTTTGCGCGTAGTGGCTTTGCAGCCTTTCTGGATACCTGCGCGAGGCGAGGGGCAGCACACCGAGCAAAGGGTGACGGTAGTGGTCGATTTGAGATAATATCAAAAATAAGAGAAAAATAAGAGAAAAGTAAGCTAAAAAAAAGAAAAAAGGCAGCCACAAGCAACAAACCCCATTCGAGAAGTTCCTAAGCGGACAGGCTTCGAGTGGGGTTTGATTTTGCCACTAAGCCAAACTACGCCAAGTTGTGATAAACGGCTTGTACGTCGTCTTCGTCTTCAAATTTTTCTATGAGGTTCATGATAGCCTCTTCCTGCTCGCCACTCAATTCTTGTGTGGTATTGGGTATGCGCTGTACGTTGGCTTTTACCGTTTCGATGCCCAATCGTTCAAGGGCTTTTTGCATAGCACCAAATTGCTCAAATTCAGTGTAGATATAGATGTCGTCTTCAATTTTTTCGATGTCGCTTGCGCCTGCATCTATTAGGTCGAGTTCTACCTCGTCTAAATTTGGAATTTTATCGGCAGCAATTTGGAACACGCCCTTTCTTTGAAAAAGAAAATCTAAGGAGCCAGTCTTTCCCAAAGAGCCACCTGCACGTGTGAGGTGCATGCGTACCATCGCGACGGTGCGATTGGCATTGTTTGTCGTACATTCTACCACAATCGGCACGCCAAAAGGACCGTAGCCCTCATAGACAATTTCCTCAAAATCGCCGTCTTCGCGTGAAACAGCGCGTTTGATGGCTGATTCTACGCGGTCTTTGGGCATATTTGCGCCGCGTGCGTTTTGCATAGCGGTTCGTAGGCGCGTATTGCTTTCAGGGTCTGCGCCTCCTTCTTTGACCGCCATGGCGATTTCTCTACCAATCTTGGTAAAGGTACGCGACATAGCGTCCCAACGCTTAAACTTGCGTGCTTTGCGATATTCAAATGCTCTTCCCATGTGTCGCTATATTTCAGGTTTTGGGTTGGATTCTACCTTCTTTAAAAGGTGTCGGTAGGGTTTCAAGCCCCTATCGGCATTTTTCATAAAAATTGTGCAAAGATACACGGTTGTAGTCAAATCAACTCCTACTTGGTTCAAATTCGCCCAAATTCATTCAAATTGGCTCAAAAAGTTTCCCATACTTCTATCTGACTTTCTATCTTTTGGCGATAGGGAAACTGCTCACCTGCTTCTTTCAGACCCCAAAATAAGGCTTTTTGGGCATTTTCTACGGCGGCGGCATAGTCGCGATTCAAAGCCAATATCTCTGCCTTAATCCAATAAGCCCAAAAATGTTCGGCATGCAGGCGAATGGCTTGGTTTGCCCATTCTAAGGCTTTTTCGGGGTCGTAGGCGCGAAGGTAGTCGGCACTTCGCACATAGACCTGCCAATCTTCTGGGCGTTCCTCGATGGCTTTTTCTATGTTTTTAAGTGCGTATTTTACCGTATCTACCTGAATGGGTATGACAATCCGTTTGCTTTCCCAACCCAAAATAAGGGAGGCTTCGTCGGTGCTGATGGCATCAAAGAAAAAAACGAGGGTTTCTATAAAATGGGTCTTTTCGGGCTTTACTTCTATGCGAAGGGTATCTTTTTTATTGTCATACCCTTCTGTTCCCCAAAGTTGGGTGTCGGTATTGAGAATGACTGTCCAAGTCCCCTTCTTTCGTGGCACGACAAAAAAGGAATATCTGCCCGCAGGGAGCTTTTTTCCGCCGAAGATGATGTCGGTCGAGGCTTCAATAGTCGTACATTCGTTTGCGCCTGCCCGCCAGAGTTGGTCGTAAGGAATGAGTTTGCCCCAAATTTTGCCCTTTCGTCCGCGCACGTTGGGTCGTCCGAAGGTCAGGGTGATGTCGGTAAGCCCTACTTTTTGCTTTGTGATAGCCAATGCGCTTTGGCGTGGCAACTCTTGTGCTGCCGTTTCTACAAGAAGCAGGCAGGGCAGAGCCGCTATCAGGAAGATAAGCACCACAAAAGCCCTTGCATCAGTGGCAGATTGCCAAATTCCTGTTCGCTTACCCATCAATTATTTAGATTTTGGTTTGTGAAAAATCGCATAAATTTCAAGCATAAAACCTGAAAAGACAACAAGCGGACTTAGCGTTAGCCCAATAAAGCCGAAGCCATGTGGCGCACTTTCGGAAGCCATTAGCAGGAAGCCGCCCAAAATCAGGACAACGCCCACTATCATCAAGATATAGTTTTCCTTTTCGAGGGCAAAAGGCAATTTTTCCTCTGTCTGTGCGTCGGAAATGGGCGATTTGGTGTTGGTATCTTTCATAGAAGAAATAGAATCAGAAACAAAACAAGTGAAAAGAAGAAAGAGTTTGAAGCCAAGCCCTTTGAAAGCCCACTTTTTTTATAGGGGCTTTTCTATGGGCAGCCTGCCGCAAAAAACGTTTCAAAGATAGGCTTTTTTGAGTAAGTAGCCAAAACAACACGACCCTTTATTGGGTTATGCTTTTTATGTTCTTCTTCAAAAAAGCACAGTGTAAGAATTTTATTTGTTTTGTGGCTCTAAAATCGTGCTTTTTTATGAAAAAAGGGCTTTATTTGCAAAATACAAGCGGTTACAAGCATTTACCCCTCTCTTACGACAATTATTACATTCCGCTTCCTCATTAACACAAACAAGATGAAAAAAATATCTACCTCTGTGCCTTCGCGCCCTCGAAAGGGTTTCCTTTCGTGTAGCAGCGGATGCCTTTGGGGTCTGAAAGGTGTAGGTTTGTGGCTGCTTTTCTTTCTTTTAGGAGGAAATTTGGCACAAGCCCAAGATTTTTTGCGCTTCAAATCCCAAACACTTGCCCATCATAAAAATATTGAATCCTATGATAGGCAGAAAAAAGACCTCACCCCCTATCTTTTCGAAGGCAAGTATTATGTTTTGGTAGAATTTGAAACCCTGCCAAGTGCTGCCGCTCAAAAAGGCATGCAAAGCGACGGCATTAGGCTTTTACAATACATGCCTGATAAAGCCTATTTTGCTTCAATAGAAATGCAGATAGCCCAAACGACGCTACAAAAATGGGGCATCAAAGGCGTTTGGGGCATGGAAAAAATCCACAAGACAGATGCACGAATTTTGAACCAAGACTATCCCGAATGGACGCTTAATCAGGAAGGATACCTCGACGTTACCGTCATTTTGTATGACGCTTTTGAAACGACAGCCCTGCGCCCACATTTTACGCGCATAGGGGCAAGCATTTTGAGCGAGGAATTGATGGATATACAACAGATTTTCTTGCGTGTTCCTTTTTCGAGGGTAGAAGATTTGATTGCAGAGCCTTGGGTGATGTGGGTAGAAAGTTTGCCCGAACCGATGAAACAAGAGAATTTCTTTGGAAAGTCAAACCACCGTTCGGCAATCTTAGAAGATGGCATCAGAAACCTCACAGGCGAGGGCGTGAGTGTGGGTATTTGGGAAGCAGGAGGTGATTTTGGTATCGGTCCTCATCTTGATTTTACAGGCAGACTCACACAGGTACAAGCCTCTGCTGTGAGCCAACACGCTGCACACGTGGGCGGCATTGTGGGCGGTGCAGGACACGTAGACCCTTACGCACGTGGCATGGCTACCAAATCAAGCCTTTACGGTTATGGCGCAGGTAGTTTCGGCTCGCAAGTTATCCCTGCCTTCAATGATTTTGGGGTAGTGATTACTTCAAATTCTTATGGGGGCGGTCCTACTTGTCCTTCGGGAACAAGCTATGGCGACCCTTATGGCGGCAATAATCGCACACAAGACCTGCGCTCTAATAGTGTACCTACCCAATTACACGTCTTTTCGGCAGGAAATTCGGGTACTTCCTGCACAGGCGGCTGGGGTACAACCACAGGAAAGGCAGCCAAAAATACCCTTACAGTAGCCAACGTTACACGCACCGATGCCTTAGCAGGTTCGAGCAGCCGCGGACCTTTGCAAGATGGCAGGATAAAGCCTGAAATTTCGGCTTTGGGTACGAATGTCAATTCTACTAATACGGGAGTTAGCAACTATGTTTCGCTGACGGGTACTTCTATGGCTTGTCCAGGGGTCAGTGGTACGATTGCGCAATTAGTACAGCGGTATCGCCAATTAAATAGTGGTGCAAATCCGCTTTCTTCACTCATGAAGGCTTTGGTCTGTAACAATGCCGACGACTTGGGCAATGCAGGTCCCGACTATCGCCATGGTTTTGGTAGGATAAACGGACTTCGAGCAGTAAAGGCGATAGAAGAAAACCGATTTTTGGTCAATAATGTTACGACAGGAGGGGTCTTCAATCATACCATTGCCGTACCTGCGGGAGCGGTCAAGCTACACGTGATGGTAGTCTGGAACGACCCTGCCGCCGCTACCAATGCCAATCCTTCTTTGGTCAATAACCTCGACCTCTCGGTCATCAATGGAGCTACAACGTGGCTACCTTGGGTTTTAGACCCAACTATCGGCAATCAGGGCAATTTGCCTGTTCGCGCTGTGAATAACCGCGACAACATCGAGCAGGTTACGATAGACAATCCTACGGCAGGTACTTATACCCTGCGTATCAACGGAACAGCCGTTCCTTCGGGTGCAAATCAAGAGTTTTCGCTCACTTGGACGGTAGATATGCCTTATTTAGAAACTACCTTCCCTGCGGGGGGTGAAAGTTTTGAGCCAAATCAGCAGGTTGTTTTGGCTTGGGACGGCGCAGGCATCAGTGGCAATCAGACTTTGCAGTATTCTACCGATAACGGCATTACTTGGACAAATATCTCTACCACCGTTGCTGCCAATTTGCGCCGCTTTACTTGGACTGTTCCCAATACCATCACTTCGCAAGCCCTAATTCGGGTGAGCAATGGTACGCTTTCCGCCCAAACTTTGGCTAATTTTAGCATCATGCCGCGTGTTTCGGGCTTGGCAACAACCAACTGTAATGCTGGCGTGGTCTTAGATTGGAACGCAGCCGCAGGAGCTACCTCTTACAATGTCTATCAGTTCAACCCCGCAACGGCTACTTATACGCTTTTAGGCAACACCACTACCAACAACTTCTTTGTATCAGGGCTTACCAACGGCACAACGTATTGGTTCACCGTCCGCGCTTTCAATGCGCCCAATAACGCGCTTAGTCAGCGAGCAACCGCCGTTAGTGCCACGCCTTCGGCAGCCTCTTCGGGTACAGATTTGGAGATGGTGGCAATTCTTAGTCCCATTGCAGGTTGTGCTACTTTGGGTGCAAATGAAGCCATCACCGTCAGGATTAAAAATGTGGGCTGTACGCCTATTGCAGCAGGAACGAATATTCCCCTCAATTATACCGAAACGGTTACGGCTACGAATGTAAATGAAGTCCTGACGCTTGCGGCAGTCCTTAGCCCTGGGCAAACGCTTGACTACACCTTTACCGCTACGGCGAACCTTTCGGCAAGCAATACCTACAATTTTGCAAGTACGGTTAGCCTCCCTGCCGACGGTACGGCTGCTAATAATTTCGTTTCAGGGGTGCAGGTTGTCAATAGCAGCCTCTCTTTTGCCCTGCCTTATTGTGAAGATTTTGAAAATCCAAATCCCGGTGAGTGCTGGCGAAGAACAAACGACCCACAGCCGCCCGGAAAAACGGCAGGTTTTCAGTATGGTACAAATTTAGGTAGCAGTTTCTTCGCTATCCCTGCTTCTTCACAATATGCGGCTTCCAATGACGACTCTGGTACTTTCTGCGGCGGCGACCCTGGCTGTGATATGAGTAATGATTTTCTTATCAGTCCTAAAATCAATTTGGTAGGATACAATGCCGCACAGGTGAGCTTTAATTTTGTTTTTCCTGCTACTGATTACGGCTCTACCGCTTTTGTAAAGGTTAGTGCAGATAACATTAATTGGACAACGATACACGATTTTACCACTACCGCCCAAAACAATGCTTGGCAGAGCCTAACGCTTAGTCTCAATAGCTATGTAGGGCAGCAAATTTGGGTGAAATTCCACCATGACGATAACGGTGCTTGGGCGACAGGTTTGGCGATAGACAATGTCTGCTTTTCAGACCCTACGCCGCCCAATCTAACTGCCTTCACACCTACACACAATAGCACAGGCGTTGCAGTGGGTACAAATCTAACCCTTACTTTTGATGAATATATCGCGCTTGGCACAGGAAATATCACCCTTTCTGATGGCACAAATACGATTCTAATTCCTATCAATTCGCCACAGGTTAGCATTGCCAATAACGTCGTTACCATCAACCCAAGTAGCGATTTAGACCCCAATACTACCTATACTGTAACCTTCCCCACAGGCGTTCTGACCGACCTTTCGGGCAATCCTTTTGCAGGGGTTACGGCTGGTACCTGGTCTTTTACCACTGAATCTCTACCTTGTAGCATTACAGGCATTAGCGCAGGTGCGCAAACGGCTTGCGACCCAGCGACGAATCAATACAGCCAAACGGTTACGGTTACGTATTC